>JBJOQV010000093.1:0-6985 GCA_046049785.1 Pseudomonadota bacterium | reverse complement strand
AAGGCGAGCGCTTCTTCCAGATCTTTGCGGGTGCCCACGATGGAGCCGCGCACGGTTTTGGCGTTGAGCACCACATCAAAGATCGGCAGGTCAAAGTTGCCCGGCGGCAGGCCCACCAGCGACATGGTGCCGCGTTTGTGCAGCATGCCCAGCCCCTGCGCAAACGCGCTGCGCGACACGGCGGTCACCAGCACGCCATGCGCGCCGCGCAGTGCGCTTTGCACTTCTTTCACCGGGTCTTGCGTGCTGGCGTTGATGGCCATGTCCGCGCCCAGTTGCCGCGCCAGTGCGAGCTTATCGGCAAGCACATCCACCGCAATCACATGAAAGCCCATCAGCTTGGCGTATTGCACCGCCATGTGCCCCAACCCGCCAATGCCTGAGATCACGACCCAATCGCCGGGTTTGCAATCCAGCATCTTCAACCCCTTGTACACCGTGACGCCGGCGCACAGCACCGGCGCGGCGGCGCTAAAGCCCAGCTTGTCCGGCAGGCGGCCGACGTAGCCGGGATCAGCCAGCGTGTACTCGGCGTAGCCGCCGTTGACGGTGTAGCCAGTCATTTGCTGCGAATCGCACAGCGTCTCCCAGCCGGTGATGCAGTGCTCGCAATGCCCGCAGGCGGTGTGCAGCCACGGCACGCCCACGCGGTCGCCCTCTTTGAGCAGCTTTACGCCGCGGCCCAGGCGCGCCACGTGGCCGACGCCTTCATGGCCGGGAATAAACGGCAGCGTTGGCTTGACCGGCCAATCGCCATTGGCTGCATGCACGTCGGTATGGCACACGCCGCTGGCGGCGATCCGCACGAGCACTTGACCGTCGGGCACCTCCGGCACCGGCACATCGTCCACCACCAGCGGTTTGCCAAACTCCACCACCGTGGCGGCCTTCATCATCTGCGTCATGGAGCACTCCTGGTTGGGCGATCACGCTTCACGAACAAGTTTGGCCTTCGGCAGGATTCAGGTCTTGCGCAAAATCAAATCTTTTGGCGCCGGCAAGAAGACGCAGCGCCGAAGCGCCGGTTCGGCCCTTGCTGGGCGCGCCTTGCGCATGCTCTGGGCTTGCGCATCAAGCCTTCAGGCGGGCATAGAGTTCATCTTTCAGCGCGAGGCGCAGTTTCTTCAGTGTTTCGAGCATGTCGTCCGCCACGGGCTCAATGCCGTCTTCGGCCCGCACGATCCGCTTGTCCAGCGCTTCGTAGTCTGCCGCCAGGCGGGCAAAGTGCGTGTCGGAGAGTTTCAGCGCATGCAAGCGCTCGCGCAGTTGCGGAAAGTCCAGTACCAGGGGGTGATGTTCAACACTCATGCTGCACCTGCCTGCTGCGCTTCGATAGCGGTTTGACAAGCCACGCAGCGCTGCGCGGTAGGCTGGGCCAGCAGGCGCGCTGCGCCAATCGGGCTGCCGCAGGTGGCGCACAGCCCAAACTCCTCAGTAGGCAAACGCGCCAGCGCCGCGTCTACGGCGGCTAGGCCATGCTCGTCATGCGCAGCCTGGGCGCGCGCGGTGTCGTTGAGTGTTTGCACAGCCGCCTCATCGTCCGTGGTGTCCGCAAAGTTGGGCAGATGCGCGCCGTCTTCGTCGTGCACCCAATCGCGCCCCAGCGCCGCCAGATGCTCGCGCCGCATCTGCAGCAAGCGCGCACGGATCTGTGCGCGCGTGGTTTCGTCTAACACTGCTGTATTCATGGCTTCTCCTGATTCGAGAACTCCACGCTACACACAAGAAAACACCCGCGCTTTGATGCAGCGCAGATGTTGTGCAGCATATGCCCTTGGCAGCCACCAAATGGGCTTCTACGCAATATCCAAGCGCCTTTTCAGCCGTTTTTGCCTGAAAAGACTCATGGATATTGCGTTAGAGATTTTGAACAACCTGCTTCGTTGATCTGCATGTAAGAGCAGCTTTTAGATTTTGTGCAGTGGCACCAAAGTTGCACCAGCGCTTGGGTCTCCACCCACCGAAAGCAGAGTTCCATGAACAAGCGTCGCTTTATCCAGACCGGTCTTGCCGCGAGCGCGGCCACACTTGCAGCGCCTGCCATCGCGCAGTCGCTACCAAGCGTGCGCTGGCGCATTGCCTCCAGCTTTCCCAAGAGCCTGGACACCATTTACGGCGGCGCGGATGTGCTGTCGCGCCGCGTCGCGCAACTCACCGGCGGCAAGTTTCAGCTCAGCGTGCACCCGCCCGGTGAGCTTGTGCCCGCATTTGGGGTGGTGGATGCGGTGCAAGGCGGCACCGTTGAATGTGCGCATACCGCCAGCTACTATTTTGTGGGCAAGAACCGTGCGTTTGCGTTTGACACCACGCTGCCCTTTGGCATGAACCAGCGCCAGCAAAACGCGTGGATCTACCATGGCGGCGGCCTGCAACTGGTGCGCGAGTTTCTGCGCGAGTACGGCATTGTGAGTTTTCCCGGCGGCAATACCGGCGTGCAGATGGGCGGCTGGTTCCGCAAAGAAATCCGCTCTTTGGCCGAACTCAAGGGGTTGAAGATGCGCATTGCCGGCCTGGGCGGCGAAGTCATGGCGCGGCTGGGCGCGGTGCCGCAGCAGATTCCTGGCGGCGAGATTTACGCGGCTTTAGAAAAAGGCGTGATCGACGCGGCCGAATGGGTTGGCCCGTATGACGATGAGAAGCTCGGTTTCTTCAAGGTCGCGCCCAACTATTACTACCCCGGCTGGTGGGAGAGCAACTCGATGTACTCCTTTTACGCCAGCACCAAGGCCTGGGAAGCCTTGCCCAAGGAATATCAGGCCGCATTTGAAGCCGCCGCGGCAGAAGCCAATGTCGACATGATGGCCGAGTACGACTTTAAAAATCCGGCAGCGCTGCGCCGCCTGGTGGGCAACGGTGTCAAGATGCATGCGTACTCCACCGATCTGCTCAAGGCCGCGCAAGACGCAGCGTTTGATTTGTACGCCGAAGAAGGCGGCAAGAATCCGGCGTTTCGCAAGATCTTCGAGTCGTGGAACAAATTCCGCACCGAGGTGAATCTGTGGCACCGCTTTGCGGAGCACACGTATTCCAGCTTTGTGTACAGCAACCCGCCCAAGAAAGTGTAAGGTTTCGTCACTCACTTGAAAGCGTGTACGCAATATTCATGCGCTTTTCCGGCCGATGTTGGCTGAAAAAGCGCATGGATACTGCATCACCGCCTGCAACACCGTCCTGACGCAATAACCTCGGGCGTCATTCGTCGGCACCTGCCGTGCTTCGGCCCCGCGCGTCCGTCACCAGTCTCTGATGATTTGAACCGCGCTGCACCGCAGCCCTATCTTGCGCCATCAGCAAATCAAACGGGAGGGGCATGATGGCGATGGTTTCAAGCATGAATGCGGCAATTGGGCAGCGCGATGCGGCTGCGCCGGCCAGCAAGTTACTTCAAAAAACAGCGTTTGCCTGGCTCGCAGTTGCCATCGTGGGCCAGTTGCTCTTCGCCGTGTACGTGATGGGTTTTTATGGCCGCGCCGCGGTGCAAGGCCGCTTGGCGGACTGGACCAAGGTGCTTTCGCACGGCCATGTGCCCGGCGATTTTTTTGGCAACGCCATGATCTGGCTGCACTTGATCTTTACGGTCGCGATCATCCTGGGCGGCACCTTGCAGTTGATCCCGCGCATCCGCAGCGCGGCGCCGGCGTTTCACCGCGTGAATGGCCGCATCTATCTTGTTGCCGCTTTGATGCTCAGCGTCACCGGTTTGGTCATCATGTGGACGCGCGGCACGGTGGGTGATGTGTGGCTGCACCTGGGCACGAGCACGAACGGTTTGGTCATCATCGCTTGTGCGGTCATGGCGTGGCGGCATGCGCGTGCACGCGCGTTTGATTTGCACCGGCGCTGGGCGCTGCGACTGTTTTTGGCGGTGAGCGGGGTGTGGTTCTTTCGGGTTGGCCTGATGTTCTGGCTGATTGCCAATCAAGGCCCGGTGGGCTTTGACCCCAAGACGTTCACCGGCCCGTTTATCGGCATCCTGGCTTTTGCACAGTTTCTGCTACCGCTGGCGCTGCTGGAACTGTACTTTGCGGCGCAGCGCAGCCGCTCCGCGCGCTTGCGGGTGGGCACCGCGGCGGTGCTCGCGATCGCGACGCTCGTCACTGCGCTAGGCGTTGGCGCGGCCGCGATGATGATGTGGCTGCCCCGTATTTGAATCACTTTGATATTCTGCCTCAATGAACGCCTCTGCTTTGGACGGCCCCACAGTTGCACTGCCTAGAATTCTGAGTTGGCCGCGGGTTCGGTTCGCGCTGTTGGCAGCGCTGCCGTTTGCGCTGATGATCAGCGCCACCAGCACCACGGCAACCTACATCTGGCTCATTCGTGCATCGCTCATTGCCCTGGCCGCGCTGCTGGCCTTTGGCGTTCTGGAACGCTGGCCGGCGCACCTGTGCCCAAGGATTGCGCGCTGGGTGCTGCAATTGCTTGGCGTGGTCATCATCATTCCGTTTGCGACGTACGCAGCGTTCTGGATCACTACTGGCGAGTTTTACTTTATGACGACCGAGCGGCGGCGCAACGGCTTCTTTTCGCTCGCCGGCGCCGCGATGTTCTTTGCCCCTTGGCTCGCGCTCACCGCGATGCTGCGCCAGCGCGAAGCGTTCGCGCGCGACCAAGCGCTGGCCTTTGAGCTCGAACGCAGCGAGTTCGAACGTAAGATGTCCGATGCGCGCCTGCGCCTGCTGCAAACCCAGGTGCAGCCGCACTTTCTGTTCAACACGCTGGCCAATGTGCGCGCGCTGGTGGATGCGGGTTCCGCACAGGCCGCGCCGGTGCTCGACAGCTTGATTGCCTATCTGCGCGCCGCCGTGCCGCGCTTAAATGAGTCAGCCACCACCATGGCGCAGGAGCTTGAACTGGTGCGCGCCTATCTTGATCTGATGCACATGCGCATGCCTGACCGGCTGCAATTCGCGCTGCATGCCGGCGATGCGGTGCAGCATCTGCGCTGCCCGCCGATGACGCTGCTCACCTTGGTAGAAAACGCCGTGCGCCATGGCATTGACCCGAGCGAGGAAGGCGGCCGGATCGAAGTCAGCGTGCAAGTAAGTAACGGCCGCTGCATCGCGCGTGTGACCGATACCGGTGTGGGTTTGCAGCATGGCAGCGCCGGCCTGGGCACAGGCTTGTCCACGCTGCGTGAACGCTTGCAACTGGCCTTTGGCGGCGATGCGCAGCTACGCGTTTCTGAACTCACGCCGCACGGCGTATGTGCGGAAGTGGAGTTTCCCGCGCAAAATGCAAAACCATGACGATCGCTCAGCCTACTGCCCTGATCGCCGATGATGAACCGCTGCTGCGCGACACGCTTGCCCACATGCTGGCGCAGGCGTGGCCGCAGCTGCAGATTGTGGCGCAGGCGCGCAATGGCCGCGAGGCCGTGGAGCAATACGAGCTGCTGCAGCCCGACATCTGCTTTCTGGATGTGCATATGCCCGGCCTGTCGGGGGTGGAAGCGGCGCAGAAAATCGGCCGCCGCGCGCATCTGGTATTCGTGACGGCTTACAACCAGTACGCCGTGCAGGCGTTTGAAAACGGCGCGCTCGATTACCTGGTCAAACCGGTGCTGCCCGCGCGCCTGGCCGACACGGTCGCGCGCTTGCAGGAGCGGCTGCACTCTGCACAGCCGGCGCCCAACAGCGAAGCATTGCTGCTGCAATTGGCCGCGCGTTTGAAAGATGTAATGGCGTCTACCGATGCGCCCGCGGTCACATCAGCTGCACCCGCGCCGCTGCGCTGGATTCGCGCGCAGGTCGGTCCATCGTTGCGGCTGATCCTGGTGGATGACATTGACTATCTGCGTTCAGACGAAAAATACACGCTGGTCGCTTGGCGCGGCGATGCCGGCAAACCTGCCGAGGCGCTGATCCGCACGCCGCTGAAGGAGCTGATCGAGCAGCTTGATGGCGAGCAATTTGCGCAAGTGCACCGCTCCATCGTGGTTAATCTGCATGCGATCAGCCACGTCACACGTGGCGCCAACGAGACTGCGGACATTCACCTCAAAGGCCGCACAGAAATGCTGCGCGTCAGCCGCAACTATCTGCACTTGTTCAAGCAGATGTAAAGAGTGACTACGCAGTATTCATGCGCCTTTTGGGCCAAAATCGGCTGTAGATCCGCTTGGATATTGCGCGAAGTTTTGACCTATTCTTTATGCACATCGCGGTACAGCAGCATATCGGCTAGGCGCTGTTCTTTCTCATCATCAAAACCGCAAGTTTTGGTGAACTCGCGCGGATTTTCGTAGGTACCAAACAGCATGTCCCACCACACAATATCGCCGTAGTTGTTTTTGTGGCGGCCATATTGATGGTGAATGCGGTGCATTTCCGGCCGCTGAAATACATAGCCGACCCAATGGGGCGTCTTCACATTGGTGTGATAGAAAAACTCACCCAGTGCAGTGCACAGCGTGTAGATTGCGCCCGCCTCCGGCGACAGACCCAGAAACGTATACACCAGCAAGCTGCCGATGATGGAGTTCACCACCATCTCACCAGGGTGTTTGTAAAACGAGGTGATCACTTCCAAGCGTTGCGGGCTATGGTGAATTTGATGAAAGCCGCGCCACAGTAGATCAATCTCGTGGCGCCAGCGATGCCACCAGTAAAACACAAACGTCGCGATGAAATACGCGATCAACCCGCCCAACCAAGCCGGTACATGCTCAGATAGTTTGAATACGCTGGCCGATGACAGCCAGCGCTCCCACGTCAAGCCCGCCACCAATACCACTGCAAGCTGCACTGCGTTGATCAGCAGCACCCGCAGCGGCCAGGTGCGCACATGCGGCAAGCGCCAGCCCGGAATCGCACGCTCTAGGCAAAAGCAAAAAACAAATACGGTAAAGATAATCCACAGCATGAAGCACTCCATCGGGGTAACGATGGGCGCATCGTGGAGCAATTCTTTGAATTCTTCGCGGTAGCGCTACCGCGTAGCTGCGTACGCTACGTGAGGTAGCGCGCTTTACCACTTTCAGAGT
>JBJOQV010000092.1:0-10558 GCA_046049785.1 Pseudomonadota bacterium | reverse complement strand
GATCGCCTTGCAGTGGCAGCACGTGATAGTGCCGTCCTTGCCGGCCCTGGTACTCGGTGCGATATTGCTCAAACTCCCACTGCGATCCCAGGTCCTCGGGCATCGAAGCCGCCGAGGTATGCACGGTGATGAACGGCGCTGCCGGACGCGCCCACTGGCCCTCACGCGTGTGGTGTATGCGCTGTTGTTCGGCTTCCTGCTTGAGCATGCGCTCAAAGAAGCGGTCTTCGACCGTGTACACAAAGGCCATGGCGAACAATCCGAACACCGCGCTTACGCCCAGCGTAAACGCGGCAAAGGTGGCCATCAGCCGGAGCGAAATGCTGCTAGTTTTCATGCTAAACGTCCAAGAGGTTCAGGCGCTGTCGCTCTCCAGCCGGAAGCCGACGCCGTGGATAGTTTTCAGCATGGCCTTGTCAAAGGGCTTGTCGAGCTGCTGGCGCAGTTGAAAAATATGTGTGCGCAGCGCATCCGAGTCTGCGGCACTGCTGCCCCACAACGCATCAATCAGCTCGCTGCGCGGCACTGCACGCGGGTGCGATTGTGCCAGCCGAAGCAAAATCTCAAACGCTGTTGGCGGCAGTTGCAACGGCATGTCACGGCGCGAAGCGGTACGCGCGCGGCGGTCGATGCACAGCGTACCGATATGCAAGAGATAGTCCTGCCCAATGGCGTGCCGGCGCGTCAGTGCAGCTACGCGCGCGACTAACTCTTCGCTTGCGAAGGGCTTGACCAGATAGTCGTCAGCGCCGGCGGCAAAGCCGCTTAGCTTGTCCGGCAGCGCGTCGCGTGCGGTCAGCATCAACACCGGTATGTGGCGTGGGCTTTGCGCCCGCAACCGCTCACAGAGTTTGACGCCATCCAAACCGGGCAAGCCAAGATCGAGTACCAGCGCATCTGGCAGCGTCTCAAGCGCGACTGCGAGCGCCAAACGGCCGTCGGAAGCCTCCTCGACTGAATAGCCCGCGCTGGTGAGCAGATTGGCAATCTGCTCACGCAGTAGGGCGTGATCTTCCACGAGCAAAATGCGGCAAGGCTTATTCACGGTGAGCAGGCAATGACCGGGTGGATTTACTGTGCTGGTAGAGCAGCCAGCGCTTTATGAGCATCTGCAAATTTTGGATCGCGCGCGACCAGCGCGGTGAGCCGCTCGCGCGCGGCCGCAACTTCGCCCAGCGCAGCTTGCGTTTGCGCAATGCCCAGTTGCAAGCGCGGATGTTTCATATAAGGCTCGGCGAATTGCATGACCGACAGGGCATCTCGCCGCGCGGCATCGGTTGTGGCGGCTTTGGCTTGATAGTAGCCAAGCATGGCGATCAAATCAGTTTTGTATTGCTTAGGATCGGCATCGAGCTGGGCCTTCGCCTCTTGCCGCTCTCCGGCCAGCCAGCGCGTGACAAGCTGCATGCTGCGCTCTTCTCTGAACATGGCGCGTTGTACGGGTGTGCGGCCTAAGCTGCGGACAACGGCTTCAGCCACTTGTGCGGTGGAAAATGGATTTTGCCCGGTGATCAAACGCCCATCGACCACGAGCTTGGGTAGCATCAGCGGAGCCTCTTCCCACTTCGCGCCTTGCTCGCGCATGCGCGTTTCGATCAAAAAGGGAAACTCCTTCACCCACTTTTTTCCAAAGACTTCTTCTTCCTCGTTGGTGAAGCCGGTGATGCGCCGGCCTTTGGTCAAAGGTGTGCCGTCTTTGAGATTGACCGCTGCGAGCACCGCCGGGCCGTGGCACACGGCGCCCAGCACACCGCCTTGTTCAAAGTGCTGGCCCAGCAGTTTGGTGAGCGCAGCGTCTTTGGGAAGATCGAACATTGCGCCTTTGCCGCCCACCACAAGAATGGCTTGATGCTCACCGGCTTTGATGTCTTGGGTGCGGCGGGTGTTCTTAAGTAGTTGCTGCGCCTGCGCGTCGGCCATGAGGGCTTGTATGTGATCGTCTTCGTTGTTGAACTTATCAGCCTCCACGGCGCCGCCCGCCGGGCTGGCGACCTCAACCGCAATCCCGTTGGCGCGCAGCACCAGGTAGGCTTGAGCGAACTCGTCCATCTCAAAGCCCGGACGGGTCTGTCCGCCATCGCGGCCTTCACTGCTCACGATCAGCAGCGCTTTTGGTTGTGGGGCAGCAGCGTTTGCAACTGCGGTTGCTGGCGTGGATGTAGCGGCCAGCAACGCTAGGGAAAGAAGTAAGGGTTTCATGATTTGGCTCTCCTTGGTCTGAGGAGCCGCCACGATAGGGGCGTGATGTCAAGAAAAGATCAAGACGATTGTTACAGCGCTGTACGCATTATTCATGAGCATCTTGAGCCATTTTTGCCTGAAAACCCGCATGAATACTGCGCTCTCTATTGCGGCGCCAGCACTTCCAGCAGATTTTGCTCCAGTTCTAGCTGCGTTTTCGGGTCAGACAGGATTGGGCCGTCGACCAGAAAGCTGTCTTCCACGCGCTCGCCCAGCGTCATGATCTTGGCCATGTGGACATTGACTTTGTACTCGCTGAACACTTTGGCCACGGCGTAGAGCAGGCCGTGGCGGTCGGTGGCGGTGAGGGAGAGCAGGGCGTATTGGCCGCGCTCGTCGGGCCGCCAATCCACCGCCGGCGGGATAGGGAACAGGCGCGACTGGCGCGACATGCGGCCTTTGCGCGGCGGCGGCAACTGGGTGGGCGAGGCCAGTTCGGCGGAAAGCTGCGCGGCCAGGTTGTGTTCGATCAGCGAGATGATGTCGCGGTAGTGCGCGGCGCGCCCGGCGTCGCTGACGATGAAGGTGTCCAGCGCGCGGTTCAGCTTGGTGGTGTGGATCTTGGCGTCCAGAATATTGAAGCCGGCGCCGTCAAAATAGGCGCAGATGCGAGCGAACAGGGCGGTGCGGTCGGTCGAATACACCATCACCTGCAACCCTTCGCCCGAAGGCGCAAGGCGGGCGCGCACCAGTGGTGCATCGTGGTTGAGACGGCCCAGCAGATTGCGGGTCTGCCAGGCGATATCTTGCGGATCGTGGCGCAGGAAAAACGCGACATCCAGCGTTTTCCAGAGCGCTTCGTGCGCGCCGTCGGGCATCGCGTACAGGCGCAGGATGCGCAGCGCTTCGAGCTTGCGCGCCTCTAGCTCGGCATTGGGGTCAATCTGCTCGCCGCCCAGCACGCGGCGGGTGTAACGGTACAAATCTTCGAGCAGCTTGCCTTTCCACGCGTTCCACACCTTGGGGCTGGTGCCGCGGATGTCGGCCACGGTGAGCAGATACAGCGCGGTGAGCCGCCGCTCGGTCTTGACCAATTGGGCGAAGGACTTCACCACATCGGGATCGGTAATGTCCTGCTTTTGCGCAATCTTGCTCATGGAAAGGTGATGCTGCACCAGAAACACCACCAGCGCAGTGTCTTCGCGCGAGAGGCCGTGCTCGCGGCAGAATTTGCGCGCATCGTTCATGCCCAGCTGCGAATGGTCGCCGCCGCGCCCTTTGGCAATGTCGTGAAACAGCGCGGCAATGGTGAGCAGCCAGGGTTTGTCAAAGTTGGCGATCAGCTGGCTGCAAAACGGGTATTCATGCGCGTGGTCGGCAATTTGAAAGCGCCGCACGTTGCGCACCACCATCAGCGTGTGTTGATCGACGGTGTAGACGTGAAACAGATCGTGCTGCATCTGCCCGACAATGCGGCGAAACACCGGCAGATAGCGGCCCAAAATACTGTGCGCGTTCATGCGCCGCAGCGTGTGGGTGATGCCCTCCGGCATCTTGATCAAGTCCATGAACCGGGCACGGTTGGCGGGATTGCGGCGGAACTTGGTATCGATCCGGTCGCGCGCATGCGCCATGGCGCGGGTGAGCGGGGCCGAAAAATCCTTCAGCTCTTTATGCTGCGCAATGTGCCAAAACGCGTCCAGCATCGCCGCCGGGCGCTTTTCAAAAACGTCCGCCCGCGTCAGATCGAGCAAACCTTCGCGGATGCAGAATTCGTCCGTGAGCGGCTGCGCGGGCTGGTCCTGGGTTTGCAGGATCGCGCGCTCCATGTTTTGCAGCACCAGGCTGGTGAGCTGCATAACGGACTTGGCGCTCCAGTAGTACGGCTGCATCAAGTATTCGCTCGCGCGGCGTTTTTTGTCGGCTGCAAAGCCAAAGTACTCCGCCAGTTGCGTTTGCAGATCGAATACCAGCCGGTCTTCGCGCCGGCCGGCGGCCTCGTGCAGGGCGATGCGCACGCGCTTTAAAAAGTGCTCGTTGCGGGTGAAGCGGCGCGCTTCTGCCGGCGTGATCAGGCCGCAAGTGGCCAGATCGGCAAAGCTCGTGCCAAAGCCTGCTGCGCGCGC
This sequence comes from Pseudomonadota bacterium, assembly GCA_046049785.1. Lineage (GTDB taxonomy): Bacteria > Pseudomonadota > Gammaproteobacteria > Burkholderiales > Burkholderiaceae_C > JBJOQV01. The sequence continues at coordinate 6,251 of JBJOQV010000092.1, read as the reverse complement.
GATCCAAAGGATGACATGCAGATCGCGCAGGCCGCCGGGGCTTTCTTTGACGTTGGGCTCCAGCGAATACGGCGTGTCTTGAAACTTGGTGTGGCGCTGCCGCATCTCCAGCACCTTGGCGCGGAAAAACTGCGGCACGTCCAGCGCATCTTTTACTGACTGCTGCAGCGCCAGGGCCAGCGCGCGATTGCCGGCGAGAGGGCGCGATTCCAGCAGCGCGGTCTGCACCGTGATGTCTTTGGCGCCTTCGGCCAGGCATTCGTCCACCGTGCGCACCGAGTGGCCGATTTCCATGCCGATATCCCACAACTGGCCGACAAACTGTTCGATTGCTTGCTGCTGCGCCGTGTCGGGCGCCTGTTCAAACAGCAGCAGCACATCCACATCGGAGTGCGGGAACAGCTCGCCGCGGCCATAACCGCCCACCGCGATCAGGGCGCATTTGCCCGGCAGGTGCGCAGCAGCCCATAACTCCTTGAGCAAGCTGTCTGCAGCACCGGCCAGATTCTTCAGCAGCGGCGTGGGGTTGCCGCGCGGGCTGCGTTTGGTCAGCAACGTGGCCTTGGTGGTGGCCCAGCGGCTGCGCAGGGAAGCAACGGGGGGCGGCATCTGCACAACGGATGACGCAATAGTCATGCGGTTTTTGAAGGACTAAAAGGAATTTGCGCAATATCCATGCGGGTTTTCAGACATTTTGCCTTGAAAAGGCGCATGGAATATGCGTAGTGCCTTAAAAATAGACGATTTTTGACGCCAGTGACCTACGCGGTGGCCAGTGCAGCGGGCGCTGCAGTGATGATCGCGGCGGGGGCCGGCGCGCCGGCAGAGACGGTGAGCACCTCGTAGCCCGTGTCTGTCACAAGCACAGTGTGTTCCCACTGCGCCGACAGCGAATGGTCTTTGGTCACGATAGTCCAGCCGTCATTGAGTTCTTTGACCTCGCGGCGGCCGGCGTTGATCATCGGCTCGATGGTGAAGATCATGCCGGCGCGCAGCGCCTCGCCGGTGGCGGGCTTGCCGTAATGCAGGATTTGCGGCTCTTCGTGAAATTTTGCGCCCACGCCATGACCGCAAAACTCGCGCACCACAGAAAAGCCCGCCGCCTCAGCGTGCTTTTGGATCGCCGCGCCAATATCACCCAACCGCGCGCCGGGTTTGACCTGCGCAATCCCCAGCCACATGCATTCGTAGGTGATATCGCACAGCCGCTTGGCCAGCAGCGGCACGTTACCCACCAGGAACATGCGGCTGTTGTCACCGTGGTAACCGTCTTTGATCACCGTGATATCAATGTTGATGATGTCGCCATTTTTGAGCAGCTTGGGGCCGGGCACGCCATGACACACCACGTGGTTGATCGATGTGCAAATCGAGCCCGTGTAAGGCGGATAGCCCGGCGGCGCGTAGCCCAGCGTGGCCGGCGTGGTGCCTTGCACGTTCACCATGTAGTCGTGGGCCAGCTGGTTCAGCTCACCCGTAGTCACGCCGGCCTTGACGTGCGGCGTAATGAAATCCAGCACCTCCGAAGCCAAGCGGCCGGCGACGCGCATTTTTTCGATTTGCTCTGTAGTTTTGATGACGGCGGCCATGACAGTCCAGTAGTTGAGGGAGTTCCAACAGGTTTGTAGTGCAGCGTTGGCGCTAACTCATTGAATATGTTAAGATTATAGGCTGTCGTGCAAGTTTTAGGGGTGGCAAGGTGCTGGCCCGCTTGGCAAGGCAAATCCCGTGTTCCGGCACGATGGGTCTCAAATTCAAGGCAACCGCTTGGTTTGAGCTTAGCCGGGGCATCAGACCCAACCCACTCGAAGGACGAGCAAATGTCAGTATCCATGCGTCAAATGCTGGAAGCCGGTGTGCATTTTGGCCACCAAACCCGCTTCTGGAACCCCAAGATGGCTCCGTATATCTTCGGCCATCGCAACAAAATTCACATCATCAACCTTGAGAAAACGCTGCCCCTGTACCAGGATGCGGTGAAGTTTGTGCGCCAACTGGCCGCCAACCGCGGCACCGTGCTGTTTGTGGGCACCAAGCGTTCCGGCAAGGAAATCGTGGCAGAAGAGGCGCAGCGCGCCGGTATGCCGTACGTTGACAGCCGCTGGCTGGGCGGCATGCTCACCAACTTCAAGACCGTCAAAGGTTCGATCAAGCGCCTGAAAGACATGGAAGCCGCAATGGCCGACGGTGGCCTGGAGCGCATGAGCAAGAAAGAAGCGCTCACCGCCTCGCGCGAAGTTGAAAAGCTGCAAAAAGCCATTGGCGGCATCAAGGAACTCAACGCGCTGCCAGACGCGATTTTTGTGGTGGACGTGGGCTACCACAAGATCGCGATTCAAGAAGCCAAAACCCTGGGTATTCCGGTGGTGGCAATTGTGGATACCAATCATTCGCCTGAAGGTGTGAGCTACATCATCCCCGGCAACGATGACTCGAGCAAGGCTGTGCGCCTGTATGCACGCGGCATTGCGGATGCGGTGCTTGAAGGCAAGAACCAGGCGCTGGCAAATATCGTCGCGCCCGAGCAGGGCAGCGAAGAGTTCGTCGAAGTCGACGAGGCTTGATTTTTTCCCGCCTCACGTGCGCACGTGGGCGGAATCAAAAAGGGGCCGGCTGCAAATGCGTGCCCCTTTTTCTTGGCAAGAACAGATCAATTGAGGAGTGAAGCATGGCGGCGATTACCGCAGGCATGGTGGCAGAACTGCGCGCAAAGACTGATGCGCCGATGATGGAATGTAAAAAGGCCCTGACCGAGGCCGATGGCGATTTGGTGCGCGCCGAGGAAATTCTGCGCGTCAAACTGGGCAACAAAGCGAGCAAGGCGGCTTCACGCGTGGCGGCAGAAGGCTTGATCGGCCTGTATGTGTCGCCGGATGCCAAGCTTGCAGGCTTGGTTGAGGTGAACTGCGAGACCGATTTTGTTACCAAGAACGATGACTTCATCAAACTGGTGATTGGCTGCGCGGAACTGGTTGCGAGCAAGAACCCAGCCGACGTCGCGGCTTTGTCGGCCCTGCCGATGGGTGCGGGCACGGTGGAGAGCGTACGCGCCGGCCTCGTGGGCAAAATCGGCGAGAACATGAGCATCCGCCGCTTCATGCGGATTGCGGCGCAAGGCAAAGTGGCCAGCTACGTGCACAATGGCCGTATCGGCGTGGTGGTGGATTACACCGGCGACGATGCAGCAGGCAAAGACGTTGCCATGCATATCGCGGCCACCAAGCCGTTGTCGCTGGACGCATCCGGCGTGCCGGCCGACAAGATCGCCACCGAGCGCTCGATTGCCACCCAGAAAGCGGCAGAATCCGGCAAGCCTGCGGAGATCGTCGCCAAGATGGTGGAAGGCACCGTGCAAAAGTACCTTAAAGAAGTCGCGCTGCTGTCTCAGCCGTTCGTCAAGAACGACAAAGAAACCGTCGAGCAAATGCTCAAGAGCAAAGGCAGCAGCGTCAAGGCCTTTACGCTTTACGTAGTGGGCGAGGGCATTGAGAAGAAGGTCACGGACTTTGCTGCGGAAGTTGAAGAACAACGCAAGGCCGCAGCGGCAGCGGCCAAGCAGTAAGAAAGGCAAAAAGGCGGCCTAGCCGCCTTTTTTTTGACCAGACTACGCAATATCCATGCGCCTTTTCAGGCAAAAGTGGTTGAAAAAGCTCATGGATATTGCGTATCACTAAACCGCGGCAGGCCAGCGGTTTCGTGTTCGCGCGTAGGATCGCTATCATGGCCGCACTTGCAACGCATAAGGACGCATACATGCCAGCTTACAAACGCGTGCTGCTCAAACTCTCCGGCGAAGCGCTGATGGGGGACGATGCGTTTGGCATCAACCGCGGCACCATCGAGAAGATGGTCGCAGACATCAAACAGGTGGTCGATGCGGGCGTGGAAGTCGCGGTCGTCATCGGCGGTGGCAACATCTTTCGCGGCATGGCCGGCGGCGCGGTGGGGATGGACCGTGCAACTGCAGACTACATGGGCATGCTGGCCACGTTGATGAACGCGCTGGCCCTGCAAGACGCCATGAAGCACGCGGGCTTGAATGCGCGGGTGCAATCCGCGCTGCGTGTAGATGCGGTGGCGGAGATGTACATCCGCCCCAAAGCGCTGCGCTATCTGGAAGAAGGCAAGGTGGTGATTTTTGCCGCCGGCACCGGCAATCCGTTTTTTACGACTGACACTGCAGCGGCACTGCGCGGTTCAGAGATCGGCGCGCAGATTGTGCTCAAGGCCACCAAGGTCGATGGCATTTACACCGCAGACCCCAAGAAAGACCCAAAAGCGACCCGCTACGCCAGCATCACCTTTGATGAGGCGATCCAGAAAAACTTGCAGGTCATGGACGCGACAGCGTTTGCGCTGTGCCGCGACCAGAATCTTCCAATCAAGGTGTTTTCTATCTTCAAACCCGGCGCACTGATGCGCGTAGTGATGGGTGAAGATGAAGGCACCTTGGTGCATCTGTAGAGTTTGCGCCGTTTGAATTTGAGGAGCATGCAGAAATGACAGTCGCAGACGTCAAAAAAAGCGCCGAGCAGAAAATGCAAAAGTCGCTTGAGTCACTTAAGGGTAACCTTGGCAAGATCCGCACCGGCCGTGCGCAGCCCAGCTTGCTGGACCATGTGCAGGTGGATTACTACGGCTCGATGGTGCCGCTGTCTCAAGTGGCCAACCTTGGCCTTGCGGACGCGCGCACCATCACCGTGCAGCCTTGGGAAAAGAAAATGGTGCAGGTAGTGGAAAAAGCCATCCGCGAGTCTGACCTTGGCCTGAATCCGGCCACGCAGGGTGACATGATCCGCGTGCCGATGCCGGCGCTGACCGAAGAGCGGCGCAAAGAACTCACCAAAGTGGCTAAGTCTGAAGGCGAGGACGCACGCATCTCAATCCGCAACATCCGGCGCGATGCCAACGAAGGCTTGAAAAAGCTGCTCAAAGACAAGGCCATTTCTGAGGACGATGAGCGGCGTGCACAGGACGATATACAAAAACTCACTGATCGTTTTATTGCTGATGTGGACAAGCAAGTCAGCGAGAAAGAAAAAGAGATCATGACTGTATGAGTACGCTGGCCCTGCCAACGTCAAACGGTCTGATCGGTTTCCATGTTTAGCTCCTCCACGGCCACGGTTCCGGAGATCGCGCGCGTTCCGCGGCATATCGCAATCATCATGGATGGCAACGGCCGCTGGGCGCGCCAGCGCATGCTGCCGCGCCTTGCCGGGCACGCGCGCGGCGCGGATGCGGTGCGAAGCACGGTAGAAGCCTGCATTCGCCGCGGCGTGCAATACCTGACACTGTTTGCGTTCAGCTCCGAAAACTGGCGCCGCCCGCCCGAAGAGGTGTCTTATCTGATGCGGATGTTCCGCGGCGCGCTTGACCGCGAGGTCGAACGCCTGCACGAAAACGACATTCGCCTCAAGGTGGTTGGTGACTTGTCGGCTTTTGATGCTGGATTGCAAGAACGTATTACGCAGGGCGAAGCGCTGACAGCCAACAACCAGGGGCTGACGCTAACCATTGCTGCCAATTACGGCGGCCGCTGGGACATCTTGCAGGCGATGAAAAAGCTCCTGGCCACGTCCCCTGGGCTCCAGGCACACGATATTTCTGAAGAGGCGCTCGCGCCGCATCTTTCCATGGCCTATGCGCCGGAGCCCGATCTATTTATCCGCACCGGCGGTGAGCAGCGCGTCAGCAATTTTTTGCTGTGGCAACTGGCTTACACCGAGCTGTACTTTACAGATCTCTACTGGCCAGAGTTTGGCCAGCCACAACTGGATGCGGCGATTGCGTCCTATCAGGGGCGCGAGCGGCGGTTTGGCCGAACCAGTGAACAACTCAAAGAGCAGGCGGGCTGATGCTGCGCACGCGCGTGATGACCGCGGTGGTGCTGCTAGTCGCTTTGGCCGCAAGTTTGTGGGCCGGATCGCCGATCTATTTTCAATGTCTGCTGCTTGTGTTTGGAGCCGCGGCGCTCTGGGAATGGTTCAGACTGATGAATTTGTCAGTCGTTCGCGCTGCACTGCTTGCTGCGGTGGTGACCGCGATGACCATCGCGTTGTTTTTGTACGGAGGCGCTACTGGTTTGCTGGCCCTGCTTGGCGCCGCGATGATGATATGGATTGTGGTCGTGCTGCCAACGCTCAAAGGTAAAGTACTGCCAAGCGCACCGGTAGATACGCAGACCGCACTTTTTGGAGCCGTTCTCGTTCCTGCCGCAATACTGGCAGCCAATCATGTCTGGGTCAAAC
>JBJOQV010000091.1:0-11728 GCA_046049785.1 Pseudomonadota bacterium | reverse complement strand
GGCCATCCCGGTGTCGATCTTCATCACCGCGCTGGTCTTCAAGTACTTCGGGCTGTCGATCAACACCATGACGCTGGGCGGCCTGGCCATCGCCATCGGCGGCCTGGTCGACGACGCCGTGGTGGGTGTCGAGAACGTGCTGCGGCGGCTGAAGGAAGACCGGGCTAAGCATCCGCAAAGCCGGATGCACCCGATCGAGGTCGTGGCACGCGCGACGATGGAAGTGCGCTCGGCCATCCTCTACGCGACGGTGATCATCGTGCTGGTCTTCATCCCGCTGTTCGCGCTGCCGGGGCTGGAGGGCAAGCTGTTCGTGCCGCTGGGTATCGCGTTCATCGTCTCGACGCTGGCCTCACTGATCGTGTCCGTGACGGTGACGCCTGTGCTCAGTTTCTACCTGCTGCCGCGCATGAAGAACTTGGACCACGGCGACACCAAGGTCCTCGCGTGGCTGAAGTCGAGCTACCGTAGCAGCCTGCAAGGCGTACTGGATCATCCCAAGTCAGCCATGGCCGCCGCCGGTGCGGCCGTGCTGGTGGCTGTAGCGGCCGTGCCGTTTTTCCCGACGACTTTCCTGCCGCCCTTTAACGAGGGCACGCTGCTGGTCGGCTTGCGCCTGAATCCGGGCGTGACGCTGGCCGAGACCTCAGCCTTGGCGCGTAAGGCCGAAGTCCCGATCAGCCAAGTGCCGGAAGTGACGCACGTCGGGCGGCGCAGCGGCCGCGCAGAACTGGACGAGCACGCCGAAGGCGTGCACGTCAGCGAGCTCGACGTGGGCTTGAAGCCCACCGCCGAGCTCACACGGTCCATGGACGAGATCAGAGCCGACATCCGTTCGCGGCTGATCAATCTGCCAGCAGCCCTCGAAATTGGCCAGCCCATTTCGCACCGCATCGACCACATGCTCTCGGGCGTGCGCTCGCAGATCGCCATCAAGATTTTCGGGGAGGACCTCGACGCGCTGCGCGGCCAAGCCGATGCGTTGCGCGCAAAGCTCGCGGCCATCCCCGGCATCGCTGACCTGCAGATCGAGAAGCAGGTGCTGGCGCCGCAGATCAAGGTGCGCATCGACTACGCCGCCGCAGCGCAGTACGGAGTGCCGGCACCGCAGGTGATGGCCACGCTGCAGGCCCTGGTCGAAGGCGAGAAGGTCACCCAGATCGTCGAGGGCAGCCGGCGCTTTGCACTGGTGGTCAAGCTGCCAGAATCGGCGCGATCGGTCGAAGGCCTGGGCCAGATCCTGATCGAGACGCCGAACGGGCGCATCCCGCTGTCCAAGATCGCGAGCATCGAGGACGGCGACGGCCCGAACCAGATCAGCCGTGATGACGGCAAGCGGCGCATCGTGCTGTCGGCCAATGCATCGGGACGTGCGCTGTCGGAGATCGTGGCCGACATCCGCAAGGTGGTCGCTGAGACCAAGCTCCCCGAGGGCTATTTCATCACGCTGGGCGGCCAGTTCCAGGCCCAGGAGGAAGCCTCGCGCCTGGTTGGCCTGCTGTCCATCGTATCGCTGACCTTAATGTCCGTGGTGCTCTACAGCCGGTACAAGTCGGCGGTGCTATCCGCGTTGATCATGGTGAACATCCCGCTCGCCCTGGTCGGCGCGGTCATCGGCCTGTGGCTATCGGGCCAACCGTTGTCGGTGGCCGCATTGGTCGGTTTCATCACGCTGGCGGGCATCTCGGTACGCAACGGCATCCTGAAGGTCAGCCACTACATCAATCTGATGCGCTTCGAGGGCGAAGCCTTCGACCAGAAGATGATCATGCGGGGCTCGCTGGAGCGGCTGAGCCCGGTGCTGATGACGGCCCTGGTCACCGCCTTCGCGCTGGCGCCGCTGCTGTTCGAGGCCGAGCAGCCTGGCACCGAGGTGTTGCACCCGGTAGCCGTGGTGATCTTCTCCGGTCTTATCAGCTCGACCTTACTCGACACCTTCCTCACACCCGCGATGTTCTGGCTCTTCGGGCGCAAGCCGGCCGAGGCGTTGCTGAACGACAAGGACGCTGAGGCGTTGTGATCTTTCCCCCGCCCTCCCACCAATCTGAAAGGTTCTCCATGAAGACGCAAACCCTTCTCGCCTCCCTCGCCCTCGCGTTGGCCGGTTCGGCTTTCGCGGCAGGCAAGCACGACCATGCGCACGATCACAAGCCGATGCACGGCGGTGTGGTGGTCGAAGTCAAGGACATCGACTACGAACTGGTCGCCAAGCCGACCGTGATACAGCTCTACCTGCGCGATCACGGCAAAGCAGCCGACGTATCCAAGGCCAGCGCGAAGGTCACGCTGCTGACCGGTACCGAAAAACAGGAGATTGAGCTCAAGCCGGCTGGCGACAAGCTCGAAGCTACCGGTAGCTTCAAAGTTGGCCCGGGCACCAAGGCCGTGGCCGTCGTAACAGTCGCTGGCAAGCCAGCGACTGTGCGCTTTTCGGTTAAGTGATATCCAGTCGAGGGCTGCTTCCTGCTATGCCGGTCAGCGTCGGGTGATGGCCGAAAGCAGTCGGAAGCTGTAGTCAGAATTTGACTGCAGCGTTGCAACGCATACTGCAGAGGTACAAGTACTTCCTGATGTGCGCGGACGAGAGGATGCAACTGGCATGTGTTTCGACGCATGCCGGCGCGAGCGCGCCTTGGTAGAAATGCCTGTGCAAGCAATACGCTTATTCTAAGAGCCTTTTCAGCCAAAAATGGCTCAAAAAGCGCATGGATATTGCGTAGAAGACTTTTTTGAGGGCTATTTCAACGCACCCGTAAAGCCCATCGGCCGCTCGTAGCGCACCTCTGGCTTGACGTTGTGCTCACGCTCAAGCTGGTCCAGAAACTTCTCGGCCTCGATCGGCTCATCAAACAGCAGCCATTGCCGCTTGACGGTGGCAAAGTCGCCGGGCGAGAGCAGGCGCAGGCCTTTGAGCCGGTCTTTCTGGCGCTGGGTAAGGCGCGCGGCATCGCCACCGAGCGCTTCGGTGATAAACATTTTTTCACGCTGCTCGTTGGTGAGCGCCATGAATTTGATCTTGAAGCTGAAGCGGCGCAGCGCGGCTTCGTCAATCCGGTCCATCAGGTTGGTGGTGCAGATGAATACGCTGGTAAAGCGCTCCATGCCTTGCAGCATTTCATTGACCTCGCTCACCTCGTAGTTGCGCTCGGCCATGCGGCGGTTCTGCAAAAAGCTGTCGGCTTCGTCCAGCAGCAGCACGGCTTTTTCGCGCTGCGCTTCGTCGAACATGCGGGCCATGTTCTGCTCGGTCTCGCCCACAAATTTGCTCACCAGATCGCTGGCGCGTTTGATGATGAGCGGCCGGTCAATCGAGGTAGCGATATGCTCGGCCAGCGCGGTTTTGCCGGTGCCCGGCATGCCGTAAAAACACAGCGTGCCGGCCTGCTTTTGCTTGAGCGAGGTGATGATGCGCGCAACCGGAAACTGCGTTTCGATGTTGAGCAGGCTCAAGTCGTAGTGCGTTACCACCGGGCGGCCGCTGGCGGCTTCTTTGATGCCTAGCGCCGCATCGCTGCTTTTGAGCTGGCGCTCGATCAAGGCTTCTGCAGGCTCGTCAATCGCCTCGCGCGTCAAACGCACAAAGCGCGCGGCGGACTCAATCTGCGCCGGCGTGAGCGTGGGTTTCTCGGCGAGCTTGGCCACAAAGCTGTCGCTAACCTCAATGCCTTCCAGATGTTTGCGCACAATCGTCTCGCGCACATTGGCTGGCGGATTTTTCAGCTCCAAGTGAAACTGAAAACGCCGCAGATAGGCAGGATCGATCTGGCCGATGTTGTTGGAAATCCAGATCGTGGGCACCGGGTTGGTTTCAAGCGTTTGATTCACCCAGGCTTTGCCGTTCACGCTGGCGTTGCTCGGTTCAGCCGCGCCCAGCATGCCGAGTAACTCGCGTGGTGCGCCACTGGGAAACACATCTTCCACCTCGTCAAATAGCAGCGCGGTATTGCGGCGGCCTTTGAGAAATGCCTGGCTGATCTGCAGCGCGCGGTAGCGGTCTTTGCCGGAGAGGCTCGCGCCTTGCGCATCCATACTTTCTACTTCGTACAGCTCGCAGGCGGCTTCTTTGGCCAGCAGTTTTGCAAGTTCGGTCTTTCCGGTGCCGGGCGGGCCATACAGCAGCACATTCACGCCGGCCTCACCTTTGCCGGCGGCAGAGGCAAGCAGGGCGCGCAGATAGCGCGCGTCTTCGCCCAGGTGCGGGTAGTCAGTCAAGCTCAGCTTGGCGGCCTTGGCGGGTTTGGTGAACACCGCCATCAAGTCGCTTTCACGCGCATAGTCTTGCAGCAGCGGCGCGAGCAGGCGGTCGCTCATGCGCACCAGGTCGCCCAAATCGGTAATGCTCGCCTCGGGGATCATGCTGTCAATCAAGCCCAGCGATTCCAGCCGCGCGCCGGGTTTGAGCGCAGCAGAAATCTCCTGCGCTGGCACGCCGGCAAGCTGGCCCAGAAATGCATACGCCTCGTGGGCATGCGTAACCTTGCAATCCACCAGCACGGTTTTTACATCGCGCTTGAATTTGGTGAGTGCGCCGGCGCGCATCAGCCAGGTTTCCGCCGGGCTTAAGCCCAGTACTTTGGCCAGCAGCGCAGAATTGTCCAGCAGCTTGATCGACGCGCTTTTCAGCCGCTCGCCCAGCGTTTCGCGCGAGTGGTCAAACACCGCCTGCATGTCTTTGGCGTTGTGTTTAACGAATTCGTCCAGGTAGTAATAGATCGATGTGTCGTTGGAGACCGACCCCGTCCAGTTGCCGTGGCGGACCATGAACTCTTCTTCGGTGAGCTTGCCGCAGCCGTTCCAGGGCTCGTACTCCGCGCAGCGCCCGGCCATGAAGCGCTGCATGCGCGCCACCACCGGCGCCGGCCAGGTCAGGTGCGGTGCAGTCACGGCCAGCACGTCATTGATGTGGGTGCGCAGCGAAAAGCGCGCCCCCATGCCGGCCACGGCCGTAAGGGCAAAGTGCGCACACGCCAGTTCGATCGGCGCGGCGGCCGCTGACTCTGGCAAAGTGATGAACGCGTCGTCGGTTTGCATGGCACCTCCATCGATTCTTAACCATAACGCATCAGCGGCAAGTGGGAAGACGCAAATGATTGCAAAATGCAAAACTGTCGCATACCGGCACAGCCGCGAAAAATGCCCGCAGTGCTACGCTGTGCAGATTCGGAAACCCACAGAACAATATGGCCCAACTTACTGCAATCATTGGCGGCTCATCACTGGCCCAACTGCCCGGCCTGCAGGTGCGCGAGCGCCGTGTGGTGCGTACACCGTATGGTGAAACCTCATCGCCGCTGCTGTTTGGGCAGATTGAAGGCGCCAGTGTGGTGTTTATCGCCCGCCACGGCCATGGCCATACCATCGCACCGCACCGCGTGAACTACCGCGCCAATCTATGGGCGCTGCAGGCCAGCGGCGTGGCGCGGATTTTGGCGGTGTCTTCGGTGGGCGGCATCGCGCAAGGGCTGCAGCCGCGCGATTTTGCCGTGCCCAGCCAGATCATCGACTACACCACCGGGCGCGACGGCACCTTCTTTGAAGGGCCGGACATGCCGGTTACCCACATTGATTTTGCTGATCCATTTGATGCCAATCTGCGCACGGTGCTCACCCGCGCCTGCGACGAAGCCGGCAAACCCGCCCATAGCTCGGGCAACACCTACGGCGTGACCAGCGGCCCGCGCTTTGAGACCGCCGCTGAAGTGCGCCGCATGCAGCAAGATGGCTGCGACATGGTGGGCATGACCGCCATGCCCGAGGCTGCGCTGGCCCGCGAGTTGGCGCTGGAATACGCGCTGCTGGCCGTGGTTTCCAACCGCGCCGCCGGCCTGGCTAAAGAACCGTTTTCAGTTCAATCCATGCGCGAAACGCTGGACGCCGTGCTGCCCAGCGTGCAAATGGTGCTGAGTTATGCGGCGCGCTTGTTGCAGGCGCAGGAATGAGCCGTTCATGGCATCAGTGGGCGCTGCCGTTCACCCGCGGCAGCGGAATGGGTTATTCCCTCGCCCGCATCGGCGGGAGAGGGGTGGGTGAGGGCAAAAAATGATCCGTGAAATCCTGAAAATGGGTGACGAGCGCCTGCTGCGCGTGGCCCAGCCAGTGCACACCTTCGACACGCCCGAGCTCCACGCCCTGATTGCCGACATGTTCGATACCATGCACGCCGCAAACGGCGCCGGTCTGGCTGCGCCGCAAATTGGTGTGAACCTGCGCGTGGTGATTTTTGGCTTTGAAAAGAACCCGCGCTATCCAGACGCAGCGCCCGTGCCGCCTACCGTGCTGATCAACCCCAGGCTCATGCCACTGTCTGAAGCGCTGGAAGAGGGCTGGGAAGGGTGCCTGTCAGTGCCCGGCCTGCGCGGTGTTGTACCCCGCCACGCTGCGCTGCGCTACACCGGATTTGACCAGTTCGGCAAAGCGATCGACCGCAGCGTCGATGGCTTTCACGCCCGCGTCGTGCAGCACGAGTGTGATCACCTGGACGGCATTTTGTACCCCATGCGCGTGAAAGACTTCACGCGGTTTGGGTTTACGGATGTGCTGTTTCCGGGGGTGGAAGTGGTGGATGATTGAATAGGCAATATGCATATTCCATGCGGGTTTCCAGTCATTTTTGGCTGGAAAAGCGCATGGATATTGCGTAAGCCTATCTGGATGGCCTCAAAAACAATGTGCAATGACTGCGGCTTATTTGCTCGCTGCCTGCATCGGCTGATTTGCGGTGAGCGCGGCAATCACGTCTTCGCCAATCTTAAGCACGTCTTGCGATAGGCCACGTTGCTGGGCCAGCGATACGGCTTTGCGTACAGTATCGGCAAACGCTTTGTCATACCCGTGGGTAAGTGTGCCGGCCACGCAATGCACCTCGCTTTTGGCTTGCTGCAAGGCGGTGTAGAGAATGGAATCCAGCTCGCCGGCGGCGTTTTTTGGTGTGCTGGCCGGCAGGGCGCGGTGCAGAACCACCATGGAGTTCAGCGTGCGATCCGCCTCAAGGTACGCGCCGGGCCGGCATGGCGCGGCGGTTTGCGGAATCACGCGCGCGGCCGGTTTGGCGCTGTGGCCGTGCGCGTGCATTGCATGCGCATCCGGCGTGGCGTGCGCGCCGCTGAAATGCCGGTCTAGCGCGATTCCCGCAACTGCGCCCAGCAGCGCGGCGATTGGCCCGATCGCCCATAATGTACGGCTGCTCATGGCGCACGCTTGACTTGTGGATAGACCCAGCTACTGCTGCCGGGGGCAATCAAGCGCAGATAGAGCTCGCCGCCGGTGTTGTTGGCATCCGGCATTTTGGCGTGCACTGCAGTAACCGGGTGCCAACCCGCTTTGAGTGCCATGAGCCCGTTGGGGTGGAACACGCCAAACTCGGTATCGAGTTGGCCGTTTTTGACCCAGTTGCTGTTGATATTGGCATACGGCTCGCTCATCACATGCGTATTGCCCACCCACAAGCTAGTGCCGCCGCCGCTGCCCCACAATCCCAGGCGATACAGGCCATCGGCGGGTATGTTTATATAGCCGCGCAGCACAGTGGTGTCGCCGGCCTTGGCGGGTTGGAGTGCGGCCTGCACGGTGGCTGAATCGATACGCGCCGCACTGGCGGTGCCGCTGCGCGTGGCGGCTGCGGCTGGGGCACTGTATTTGAACTGGTACTTGGCCGATGCCGGCACCGCGGCATACGCAAACCCGTCTACCGCGCCGGCCGGCAGCGCTACAGCATCCAAGCCGCCGGTACCTCCGGCGGTGAAAGGCGCATCCACGGAAACCGGCTGCGCGCCTTGGCCACCGATCAGCCGCAGGTAGAGCCGCTTTTGCGCTGTGTCGTAGAAAAACGCGGAACTCGCTGCGCTGCGCATGCCTGCCAGCGACGCAGCCGCAGGCACGTTTTGCCCGGCCTGCACAATCCGTGATGCCGTGGACGCGGCTGCAAATGACAGCTCGAGCGCTTTGTTCTGCGCATCTTCGAGCGTGAAGTCATAGCGGGAGCGCGCCGCACTGGCTAGCACGCTGTAGGCGCGGCCATTACCCACATAGCTCACCGCGCCGTCGTTGGGCATGCTGGAGTCGTAATAATCAAATTGCTTGAGCACGGTGGTGCGGCCGTTGTCTTCAACCAGTGTGAGGTTCACGGTTGACTTAAGCAGCAGGCTGGTGCTGGTGGGGCAACTGTAGGCCAGTGCATCCAGCAAGGCGGTGCAGCTTGCATCTTCAAGATTGGCATCGCGCATGAACACGCGCGCCACTTTCTGGTCGCCCGCATAAGCGCCGGAAAAATCTGTCACGCCAAATTGTGGTGAATCCGGGAAGAACTCAAACCCAAACGGGCTGATGTTTTGCGTGCGCTTTGGCGTGTTCACAAACCGCACCTGATTGATGACGCTCGCCGGTGAGATATTGTCCAGGTCCCACAAAATGCCAAAGCCGGTTTGGTTGATGATGGTGGTGTCCAGAATCAACGGCGCGCGCTTGCCGCCATGATTGCTGCCGGCGACCTGGATGCCCGCGCGCTCGCCAAAATTGACCGATGCGGCCAGATTGGGTACCTGCAGCGGATTGGCGCTTTGCCCCACAACGGTGATGCCTTCCAGTGCTGCGCGCAGTACCAGTACGCCAATACCGTTGTCCGCCAGCAGTGAGTCTTTCAGCTTGACGGAGCGGTCTTCTACCCACGCGCCGCTGACGTTGTGGTAACCGGTGTAGCGCGTAAACAGATGCTGATGCTTGCCGGATGTGCCGGTAGACACCATCAGGCCGTGGCCGCGCGTAGCCTCGGGGTAGTTGATCTGGTTGCCGGTAGCAAATGTCTTGTGCGTGGAGTGGGCGATATTGCCGTCAAACACCAGGCCACCGCCTTCATCGCCGCCGTTTGGCGCGGGCGTGAAGGTGTCAAAGAAAAAGCCAAACCCATCCAGCACGCCAGCGGAAATATTGTCGCGGATCACATGCTTGTTGTAGCTGCGGCCCCAGTAGGCGGCACTGCGGTGCTCGCCCTGCGATGAGTTGCCGTGAAATGCATTGTTAATGCGAAAGGCAAAGTGCTGCTCTTCGGGCTGGCGCACCAGCGCCACTACATTGCGCGACAACGTATTGCCGTATTCATCGCCATCCTCGGCCCACACTAGCGCATGATTGGGCACGTTGTAGACCACGTTGCCATCGAGCATCACGTTATGCGTGGAATGCACCACCGCCGCACGCTGGAAGGAATTGTGGATGCTGCTACTCATCAGATAGTTACCCGCACGGTCGCCGGCAATATGCCAGTGAAACGGGTAGCGCCCGGCGCTGCCGCGCTGGCCCATCTTGGTCAGCTCGACGCCGCTCACCTGTGCGTGCCCACCGCCCATAATCATCACATGCCCGCCAAACGCGGCGGCATCAGAATCATCCGCACCGCGGATGACGATGTTGCGCGAGAGCAAGCCTACTGCGGCGCGCTGATCCAGCGTTTTGCCGTCATAGGTTTGCGTAAGGCCAACGTGGCGGTATTTCAGCGCTGGCGTAAAAGACACATTGCTGCCGCTCACGCTCGTGACCGTCACGACTTCCGCCTCGCGCGGGTCAAATCCGCTGGCCACGATCAGGAGCCTGTCGCCGGCGCGCCATGTCGCAGCATCGTCTTTGAGCGCGATGCTGCTGGCGCCCGGTTCGGCCGTGGCGGAAAGTTTGCTCCACGCCATGCGCTGTTCACCATGCAGCTTGAGCAGGCCGCCCGGGCCAACGGAAATGGTTTTGGTGCCCATGCCCAGCAAGTCTTGCGTGGTGTCAGTACCAAACAAGGTAATGCTGGCATTGCGCAAATACGGCTGCGCAGCGGTGCCGGCCTGCAGGCGGCCATGCACCATGATGTATTTGGTGGTGATCGCCACATCTGCATCGGCAAAGCTGAGATTGCCGTTGACCCACAAGCCGTTCAGGCGCGCGGTTGCCCCAGCCAATTGCACGCTACGGCCGCGCGGGATTTCGACCGTATCGCCATCCGCAGGCAAGCGGCCACCCCACGTGGCAGCGCTGCTCCACGCGCCATCGGCCACTGCTTTGAGCGTCGAGGCAAAAGCGGCGGGAATCGCGGGCGGCGCGACATTGGGTACCGGTAGCGCGGCATCCGGCGGCGTGGTCAGGCCGGGCAGACTGTGGGCCACTGGCGGCAGCGTTGGGGCTGGCGTGGCGGTGGGCGGCGCGCTAGGATTGGGGGCGGGACTTGCGCCAGGGCTGGGCGTGGCTGCAGGCGTTGCCGTGGGCGTTGCGCCGGGGCTTGGCGCCGGGGTGGGTGTTGCCCCGCCTACCGGGGGTGGCGCACCGCCGGGTTCATCAGAACCGCCAGAGCCGCCGCACCCGGCAAGCGTTGCGGTCATGACCAGCGCCGCCAACGTGAGCGAAGCTGACCGAAAAAGTCGAACGGATTTGTGTGTTTCCCCAGGCATTGCTATCACTCTTTTTGTTGCACTAAACCTTCAGATGCAGCCGTAATTGATTAGTTCCAGACGCAACGCCAGCTGCCGACGGGCGGCACAGCGCTATCGCGATAAAGTATGAGTAGCGCGCGACGCAACGCAAATTTGATCAAGTTTGGGCGAGATGTATTGCATGCCTGAGTAGGCAGTACGCAGTATTCATGCGGGTTTTGAGCCATTTTTGCCTCAAAAGCCGCATGAATATTGCGTAGAGCCTAATCAAGTTGAGGTAGCTCGTATTGTCTGCCACCTTGGTGCGGCAGAGTTCAGTGTGCGCAAATCTGCATCACTCGCAAAAGCGCCGGGTCCCTGTCTACGCCGAGACCCGGCGCTTTTTCCTGATCGTTGGCGCATCGCGCTTTCTATACGGGTTGCTGCTGCGGGGGCGTCAACGCTGCTCCCGCCCAAATCCGCACGTGTGTGGTGTTGTCTGAGTGCCAAATTTCCATCTTTCCGCGATAGGGCTCCAGGAGCCGATGGACGATCGCCAGCCCAAAGCCAAACCCCGCACTTGACTCGCTTGTTGTGAAGTCAGCTGAATCGTCAGTGCTTTTCAATGCTGGGGCGCTGGGGTTCGAGATTTGTAATGTGCCGTCCTGATCCATCTGCAGGCGGATTGTTCCGCCGCGCGTGCCATGCGTAACGGCGTTGCCCAGCAGATTGGCAATCAACAATTGCGCAACGGGCTGCGGAAGTGCCAGGGTGTGTTGAGCGGCCAGCCGCAGATCAAGCGTGGTATGGCGCTCGTCCAGCATGTTCTCGTGCACTAGCGCCCACTTTTCCACCAATGGCAGCACGGCGGTTACGGCAGTGGAGGGCGTGCCTTGCTCGCGGGCCAGAAGTAACAGCGTATTTACGGTTTGGTCCATCATGAGCGTGGCGGCGTGCATGACTTGTGCTTGCTGGCGCGCACTAACGGGCAGCGTTGCGTCGGCCTGCAGGCGTTCGCTGGAGATACGTAGCACGGTGAGCGGAGTGCGCAGCTCATGACTCGCATCGCGGGTGAAGGCCTGCTCACGCTCGATAAAGCTGCGGGTACGCGCCATCAGCGCGGCAATCCCACGCGCTACGGTGCCGATTTCGTCGGTGCGAGTTTGTTCAACAATTGCTTCGGGCAGTTTGGCCGGATCGGCCCGCATTACCTGCGCGGCCAAATTTTCCAGTGGACGGCTAGTGTGCCGCGCCAGCCACCACGCCAGCGCGAGTGAAAGTGCCACCATACCGGTGCCCCCTATGGCCAGCCAGATGAGCAGATCTTGCCGGATGGGCCTCACGATGAG
>JBJOQV010000090.1:0-5328 GCA_046049785.1 Pseudomonadota bacterium | reverse complement strand
ATCAGGCAATCAGGTCTACTTTCAGGCGACCAAAACCATCCAAAATGACGTCAGCATAGGTACTTCTTTGGCTGTATCGATGCAAAACACCGGTGTGTTTCCGAACATGGCTGTACAAATGACCTCAATTGGCGAAGAGTCCGGTGCTCTTGACGCGATGCTCGAAAAAGTCGCAGACTTCTACGAGCGCGAGGTAGACGAGGCTGTCGACGCATTGTCCAGCCTGATGGAACCGCTGATCATGGTTATCTTGGGTACGCTGATCGGCGGTATGGTGATTGCCATGTATTTGCCGATCTTCAAACTCGGCGCGGTTGTGTAAGCGGCGTATTGCACTGATCCAATCCATGCTAGAGGCCTTCCAGAGCGAGCCGGTGCTGTTCGCCGGTTTTGCAGCGCTCGTGGGTCTGCTCGTCGGCAGTTTTCTTAATGTGGTGATTGCGCGGCTTCCGCTTGCACTTTCGGCCTATTGGGAAGCTTGCGAAAAGCAGGCGGTCGATGATTTGACGCCTGTACCGCACTGGCTGCCAAAACTCTGGCGTCCGGCGTCTTCATGTCCAAAGTGCGGGCACTTGATTCGCTGGTACGAGAACATTCCCATCGTGAGCTGGGTCGCCCTGCGCGCTAAATGCAGCGCCTGCGGCACGCCGATTTCCGCGCGCTATCCGATGATCGAACTGGTCGGTGCGCTGGCCGCACTGGGCGCTGCGCTGGCGTTCGGGCCAAGTGGCAAAGCGATCGCAGCGATGAGCCTGCTGTGGGTGCTGATCGCACTAACCATGATAGACCTGGATACGATGCAGTTGCCCGACGTGTTGACACTAGCGCTGATGTGGCTGGGTTTGCTGCTCAACATCAACGGTTTGTTTGTCCCGCTTGCAAGTGCGGTGCTTGGTGCAGCAGCCGGGTACGTTGCGCTGTGGTTAGTGTATTGGCTGTTTCGCCTGGTGGCGCACAAAGAAGGCATGGGCTATGGCGACTTCAAGCTGCTCGCAGCGCTAGGCGCCTGGATGGGCTGGCAGATGCTGCCTGCGATTATCTTGCTCAGTTCGGTTGTGGGCGCGGCCGTGGGCATTGCCATGATTGCCGGGCGCCGGCTTGGCTGGAGCCAGCCGCTTGGGTTTGGCCCCTACTTGGCAGGAGCCGGTGCGCTCGCACTGTTTGTCGGCCCGCAAATCAACCAGTGGTACCTTGGACTCCTGCGCTAAGCCGCAAAGCAAACGCAAGTTTGCAATCGGCCTGACGGGTGGGATTGGCAGCGGCAAATCCACGGTGGCCGATCTATTGGCCGCGCGCGGTGCCAGCGTTATCGATACCGACCTTATCGCGCATCAACTCACCGCAACCGGCGGCGCCGCAATGCCAGCGATTGAACGCGAATTCGGCCCACAATTTGTGCGGCCAGACGGCGCGCTTGACCGCGCAAAAATGCGAGCGCATGTGTTCGATCAGCCGCTGCAAAAGGAGCAGTTGGAGGCGATCCTGCATCCGCTGATCCGGCAAGCGTGCGAGGTGCAGGCCGCCGCAGCAACAGGTAGTTACATTATTTTTGCCGTGCCCTTGCTGGTGGAATCCGGCAGTTGGAAAGAGCGCGTTGACCGTATCGTTGTCGTAGATTGCCCAGAAGAAACACAAGTGTCTCGCGTGATGCAGCGCTCGGGCCTGACGCGCGCGCAGGTGCTTTCCATCATGGCTACGCAAGCGCCCCGCAGCGAGCGGCTTGCTGCTGCCGACGATGTCATCAGCAACGCCAGTGGCCTTGAAGCACTAGTGCCACAAGTGGACCATTTGCATGCGCGCTATCTCGCCATGGCACAGGCGCAATCGGCGTGATTTTGAGTTTTGCGCATAAACCAAGCACAATGCGCGCAATTCACTTGATCTTGCGCTCCTTGCCTCGTGTCCGTCCTTTACGAATATCCTCTCAATGAACGCGTTCGTGCGCTGCTGCGCATCGAAGACCTGTTCGACCGGATGGCGCATCACCTAGGCGGCGAGCATGCGTGGGACCATCACGCCACGCTGATGACGCTGTTTGAAATTTTAGAAGTCTGCAGCCGCGGCGACCTGAAAAGCGATGTGCTGCAAGAGCTGGAGCGCAACAAGCAAAGCCTTACCGCTTTTCGCGGCGCGAGCGGTGTCGATACCGAAAAGCTTGAAGCCACGCTGCAATCTTTAGACCGCGCCTACGTAGACCTGGTGGCCACCGCCGGCAAAACCGGCACGCATGTGCGCGAGAACGAGTGGCTCTCCGCCGTGCGCAGCCGCGCCATTATTCCGGGCGGCACCTGCGAGTTCGATCTGCCGTCTTATCACGCCTGGCTGGAAAGCCCGCTGCCCGCGCGCCGCGCCGATCTGAGCACGTGGATCGCGCCGCTCAAACCGCTGGGCGATGGCATGCACGCACTGCTGCGCTTGCTGCGCGAAACCGGTGTGCCGCGCGACGTGGTAGCCACCGGCGGCGTGTTTTCGCAGGACATCAAGTCAAAAACCTATCAGCTCATGCGCGTGCGCATCGATCCTGCGCTTGCGGCAGTGCCCGAGATCAGCGCCAACAAATACATGCTGCATATCCGCTTTGTCGAGGCCGGCATCACCACGAGGCCCGCCGCAAAAACCGTGGACACGCCTTTTTCTCTGGCGCTGTGCAATCTGTAATGGCACGCCAGGTTCGTTGCCCGATCTGCGCCGCCACGCTTGAGTGGAGCGAAAAATCGCCGTTCCGCCCGTTCTGTTCTGAGCGCTGCAAACTGACCGATTTAGGCGCCTGGGCCTCAGACGCTTACCGCGTGGCTGCGCAAGAAGAATCACCCGGCGATGCCGATGAGGCAAGCGGCGCGCCGCCCACGACGCATTAACGCGTAACTTACAGCCCGCGCAATCCCGCCACGCCCTGCGCACCGCGCACATGTGCCACCGGTAAATCTGCAGCGCGCATACCGCCCAGCGCATAGACCGGAATCGGGCTTTGATCGATCATGCGGCCAAACGCATCCCAGCCCATCGGAGACACTTCGGGATGCGACGCGCTCGCCGCCACGGGCCCAAGCAGCGCGAAGTCGCAGCCGATGCTGTTCGCATGCGCGATCGCTGCGCGCGAGTGCACGCTGGCAGACACCCAGCGCGCCTGCGGACGCGCTTGCGTGGTCAGCAAATCGCGTTCGGTCAGGTGCACGCCGTCGGCCGCGGCCCACCACGCCTGCGGGTGGCGGCTGGAGACGATCACCGTGCCGCCGGATTGGCGCTTCCAGTTCAGCGCATGATCAAAGACCTGCTGCGCGTCATGCGGCGCGAGATCGGGTTCACGCAGCAGCAACCAGCCATTTGATTTTGCAGCAAGGCGCGCCTGCCACGCATCCACGCCAAACACGCCCGCGCCTGAAAGCGGCAGCACATCGGGTAGCAGGAGCCACGGCAGCATCGGCAGCGCGGCAGGCAGAATCGGTCCCACCTGCGGCGCTGCAGCGCTGTCCCATGCAAAGGCCTGCTGCTCCAGGCTTTGCAGCACGCCGTCAAAGCCAAAAATTTTGCAAAAGTGCAGCCGCACCGTGGCGTGCGGATAGGTGAACGTGCGCGTAATCCAGCGGCGCGCGCCGTGAATGCGAATGCCCAGCTCTTCCTGCAGCTCACGCGCCAGCGCCGCTTCAACGCTCTCGCCCGCTTCAATTTTTCCGCCCGGAAACTCCCACCAACCCGCATACGGCTTGCCCTCCGGGCGCTGTGCAAATAACACCTGTCCTTGATCGTTGAACAGCACGCCAACGGCGACTTCAGTAGGTTTGATGGGAGGATTGGTCATGCAATTAATGTGCTATGCGCAATATTCATGCGGGTTTTGAGCCATTTCTGGCTGGAAACCCGCATGGATATTGCGTAGATGCTTATCAAATATACGTAAAAGCGTTCAACGCGGAGTGCGCGGAGTATTTTGAGTATTCAGGACAAAATCTCCACCTCCTCCGCGACTCCGCGTTGAACGCCTTTACTGTTTCCTTTTGTTGCTCTTCACTTGCTTTGCGCCAGTTGCCACAGCTCCTTGCCGCCCCACATAGTCACGCGCAAACTGCCAAGCCACACGGCCCGAGCGGCTGCCGCGCTCCAGCGCCCACTGCAGCGCGGCCTTGTGCGACGCGTCGCTGGCGGTCACACCAAAGTGCGCGAGCCAGGATGCGCAGATGTCCAGATAATCGTCCTGGCTAAAGCCGTAAAAATTCACCCACAGACCAAAACGCTCTGACAGCGAGATTTTTTCTTCCACCACATCGCCCGGATGCACCTCGCCATCGTCGGTGTGTTGATAGGTGAGGTTTTCGCGCATGTACTCGGGCATTAAGTGACGGCGGTTGCTGGTGGCGTAGATCAGCACGTTCTCGGTCTGCGCGGCAACGCTGCCATCCAGCGCGCTTTTCAGCGCCTTGTAGCCGCTTTCACCTTCTTCAAAACTCAGGTCATCGCAGTACACAATGAAGCGCTCGAGCCGCGGCGCGAGCAAGTCAACGATGTCGGGTAAGTCGATCAAATCGCTCTTGTCCACCTCGATCAGGCGCAGCCCTTTCTTGGCATACGCGTTCAAACACGCCTTTATCAGCGAACTTTTGCCGGTACCGCGCGCGCCGGTGAGCAGCACGTTGTTGGCCGGCTTGCCGGCGACAAACTGGCGCGTGTTGCGCTCCACCAGCTCGCGCTGCATGTCGATGTGCTTCAAGTCTTCGAGCTTGATGCTGCCCACATGCGCGACCGGCTGCAAAAATCCGTTGCCGTTCTTTTTGCGCCAGCGAAATGCAATCGATGCGTGCCAGTCCTGCGGCGTAGCCGGTTGCGGCAGCAATGGTTCGATGCGATTGAGCAGCGTATCAAGCCGCGTGAGTAAAGACTGTAGTTGTTTGTCCATGGATCCGGCGTCGATATTTCGGTGCTTGCTCAACATCCGTTCGGGCTGAGCCCGTCGAAGCCCATTCGCAAACGATTGACCCAAGCCGAAAGGTAGCAAATGCGTTTCGACAGGCTCAACGCGAACGGGGTTTTCATCTCACTCAGAAGCAAGCACGCAATATCCATGCGCCTTTTCAAGCAAAAATGGCTCAAAACCCGCATGGATACTGCGTACTACGTTCTGTATTCTGCATTAATTTTCACGTAGTCGTAGCTGTAGTCGCAGGTCCATACGGTGGTGCTGGCGTTGCCGCGCGCCAAGTCAACTTTCACCGTGATCTCGGATTCTTTCATCACGCGCGCGCCGTCTTCTTCACGGTAACTTGGCGAGCGTTCACCAAATTCAATCACGCGCACATCGCCCAGCCACAAATTCACTTTGCCGGTCACAAGGTC
>JBJOQV010000089.1:0-4164 GCA_046049785.1 Pseudomonadota bacterium | reverse complement strand
CTTTCGCCATGGGTGCGCAGTTGCTGTTTGACCGCATCGCTATTGAGCGCATCGGTGGACAAAGAAAATTGCTGCAGCAACTGCGCGAGCGCTACTTCATCTTGCGGCGCCTTGCCCTGTTGCCATACATAGCGGAACGCGGCATGCATCGCTTCGCGCGTGCAGCCCGCTGCGATGACAAACCGCAGCAGTGGCAACGGGTTGAACGGGTGCGCAGGCGGCATCGCCACAGGTATGCCTTTGCTATACGCAAGCCAGGCGATGCGCTCAAAGGTGAAGCGGCGCTTCGGCTCAATTTCCGCCGGGCCGACATTGCCGAAGTGATTGAGCAGGCCGGCAAACAAAACCGGTTTGAATTGAATGTTTGCATGCTGTGCAATTGCGTCAAGCTGCTCGCTTTGCAGATACGCAAACGGTGAAATCACATCGAAGTACCAATCAACAGATTTGCGTGCTGCAATCACGGTGCCGCCTTCTGCCTGCGCAGCGCGATGGCCTGCAATACCTCGCGCTTGCGGTCATTGGTGCTGCTGCCCCAGGTGGCGATCTCGTCAATCGTACGCATGCACCCCATACACAGCCCAGTGGCAGCATCCATCGTGCAGATGTTGATGCAGGGCGATGGCACCACCGGCTCTGGAATGGAGGCTTGCAGCGGTGAAAATGGTGATCGCATGGTCATGCGCCTGCTTTTCCCTGCTTTTGCGCAAGCTTGGCGTTGAACTTGGCGGGATCGATAAAGAAGCGCTCGTGCTCGCCTTCGCAAATCTTGTCGTGCGCATCCCATGCCTCAACCTTGAAGCGAATGCGGCGGCCTTCAAGTTCAACGACTTCGCCCTTGATTTTCAGTTGCATGCCCGGCGGGGTGGCGGCCAAATGCTTGAAGGTTACCAGCGTGCCCACGCTTTGCACCCGCGGCCAGTCGACAAACCGCATCACCGCGCCGGTGCAAGCCAGCTCCATGATCCCTACCATGTAGCCGGTGGCAAGCACGGGTGGCATTTCACTGGCAAAGGGTACGGTGGTGTACATGCCGGGCACGGTCATGGATTCATTCACGTCAAAAGTGGATTCAAAGGCATAGCCGACTTTGAGTTCGCTCGAATACATACTTAAGTCTTCGCCCATTTGTTTGACAAGGCCTTACCGGCGCGGCTGCCGAGGTCGCGGCCAAGTTGTGCACTGATCCACGCGCCGGTCTGAACCAGCTTGTGCAAATCGATGCCGCAATCCATGCCCATGCCTTGCAACAGATACACCACATCTTCGGTGGCCACATTGCCCGTGGCACCTTTGGCGTACGGGCAACCGCCGAGCCCGCCGATAGACGCTTCAAACGTGCGCACACCGGCAGCGAGCGACGCGGCGACATTGGCCACCGCCATGCCGTACGTGTCATGAAAATGGCCGGTGAGTTTTTCCACGCCCACTTCTGCGGCGCAGGCGTTGATGACCTCTCGTGTGCGCTGCGGCGTGCCAACGCCAATGGTGTCCGCGATTCCGTAACGCTCCACACCTAATGTACGCAGGCGCTGCAGCACATCAATCACGGCGCTCACCGGCACCTCGCCTTGATACGGGCAGCCCAGGCAGCAGGAGATCGCTGCCTTGAGCTTCTTGCCTTGCGCAAGCGCCGCCTGCGCAACGGGTGCAAAGCGTTCAATCGACTCTGCAATTGAACAATTGATGTTCTTCTGGCTAAACGCCTCGCTGGCCGCGGCAAACACCACGACTTCGTCCACGCCTGCGGCAAGCGCGCCTTCCAGTCCTTTGGTATTGGGCACTAGCGCGGCGTAGGTCACGCCACTTGCGCGCTTGATTCCGGCAAGCACCTGCGCGCCATCGGCCATTTGCGGCACCCATTTGGGCGAGACAAAAGACGCTGCCTCCACATGCGTCAGGCCAGCATCTACCAGCCGATCAATCAACTCAATCTTGACGGCCGCAGGCACAATCTGCTTTTCATTTTGCAGGCCGTCGCGCGGGCCGACGTCGATCAGATGAACATGCTCACTCATCTCAATATCCTTTGCTGCGATCCACCAAACCGGTCACCGGCTCGCCGAGCTCCAGGCGCTTGATCTTGTCTGCAATCTGCGCCATCGCTGGACCAATCACTGTCTTGCCGCTGACATGCGGAGTAACAGTCACTTTGGAGTGCGTCCAGTACGGATGATCCTGCGGCAGCGGTTCTTTGGCAAACACATCCAGCGTTGCGCCAGACAAGATGCCGGCGTCCAGCGCTGCAAGTACATCAGCATCATTGACCAGCGCACCACGGGCAATATTGATCAAGTGCGCCGGCCGCTTGAGCTTTTGCAACAGCGCAGCGTTGATCATGCCGGTGGTTTGTGGCGTACGCGGCGCAATCACGATCAGTATCTGTGTGGCAGCGAGAAAATTTTCAAGCGCGTCACCATGCCAGCATTGCACGCCTTCGATTTGTTTGCAGCTTTGGCTGTAGCCATGCACCTCGTAGCCGGTCTGCGCGAGCGTGCGCGCGACATGGCCGCCCAGCACGCCCAGCCCCAGCACGCCGACGCTTGCGCCCACATGCTCGGCGGCAAAACCTTCGATCCAGCGGCGCTCACGCTGAGCCTGGGCGTAGCTGTCAAAACCATAGGCGGCGCGGCCCACGGCCCACAGGCAATAGTGCGCCATTTGCTGCGCCATGCCTGCATCTTCAATCCGTACCACTGGCAATTCGGTGGGAAGGTTGGGTGCCTTGACAATGTGGTCGACTCCCGCGCCCGCGCTGAACAGCGCCTTTAAGCGCGTCTGCTCGGCGAAAAACTGTGGTGGCGGTGCCCACGCCACTGCGTAGTCACAGGACGGTGCGCCAACAGCCCAGTCCAACACCCGCGCCTGCGGCAAGTGCTGCTGCAAGGCGGCGTGCCACATACTGGTGTCTTTCGCACCGGTAAGCGCTAGCGCGATGTTCACGGCGCCGGCCCCTCGGGTTGATCATCACGCAGCACAAAGCGCTTGCAGAGCCAATGCGCAATCCATGGCAGGGCCGCAAGCACCACCACGCCAGCCAGTTTTTGATCCATGCGGCTGAGCTGCAGCGCGATCAGCGCGCCGCCGACCAAGGCTGCCAAAGTAGCCAGGCACCACACCAGATGCACGCCAATGCGCTTGCGCAGCATAAACGCGACGATCAACTGCCCGCCCGCGATCAGCACCGGCGCGAGCGCGACCAGGAGAAGCACGATGGCGAGAATGCCGCTGATCGCCTCCATGCCCTAGACCCCCGCCGCAAAACGAACCAGCTGCGCACCTTCGTTGACCTGATCGCCCACGGCGTAGAGGACCTCTTCAAGCTTGCCGTCCGCCGGCGCGGCGATGGTGTGCTCCATTTTCATCGCTTCCATGACGATCAGCGGCGTGCCTTTGGCAACCTTGCTGCCGCTATTCGCGAGCACAGCCACGATGCGGCCGGGCATCGGCGCAGTTAATCGCCCGCCTTCAAACGGATCTTCGCCCGCGTGCGCAAGCGGGTCTGCGAGCGTCAGCACGGTGAGCTGGCCATCCGCGAATACATGCAACTCTTCTCCGCGCGTAATCACCGTGCCGTGGAACTGATCACACGGCGTTGTGACTACCGTTGCACTGCCCTTGGCAGAAAAAGAGAAGCCCGTTTCAATCTGGCCGAAGCTGGCTTGATATTGGTCGCGCCCATAGACCACTTGCGCTGCTATGTCGCCTGTTTCACGCCCCAGGACAAACCGGCGGCGCAGCGGCGCGCCGATGCGCCAACCATTGCGCGCATTCCATGGATCGTGACTATCTTGCGCCTGCTCGCTGCCCAGCACCTTGGCAATCGCGAGCAAAACAGCGCGATGCGAAGGCGGCTGCGCGGCCGGCAGCAGTGAGGTTTTTTCCTGCTCAATCAGCCCGGTATGCACATCCCCTTTGGCAAACTCGGGGTTGCGCACGCAGCGCGCAAGAAACGCCACATTGGTCTTGGGGCCGACGATATGCGTGGCATCCAGCGCCGCCGCCATGCGTGCCAGCGCCTGCGCGCGGTCTTCGCCCCACACGATGAGCTTGGCGATCATCGGGTCGTAAAACGGCGTGATCGCATCGCCACTACGCACGCCAGAATCCACACGGACATAGCCGTCGCGCGTAAAGCTCACATGCGCCGGAAAATGCAGATGC
>JBJOQV010000088.1:0-2516 GCA_046049785.1 Pseudomonadota bacterium | reverse complement strand
TACTGGCTTGATTTTTAGCCTCAAGGGCAAGCGCCGCAAGCGGCGCGGCTTCGCCGCCCTTGACCCTAAAAACTCAAGCTAAGTCTTTGTTTATATGCAAGAAACCCTGACCATCAAGCCGGTGCACTTCGAAGTTGACTCCGCCAGAGACACTCGAGTCTCGTGGAATAAGCGCTAAACGTCTATTCCAGAATCTAAAATCAAGCTACCGACTCCATCGGCTGATTCTGCAGCAGGGCAATCACGCGGGCGAGCTCTTCGCGCATGGCGCGGCGGTCAAGGATCATGTCGATCGCGCCTTTTTCCATCAGGAATTCTGAGCGCTGAAAGCCTTCGGGCAGTTTTTCACGCACGGTCTGCTCGATCACGCGCGGGCCGGCAAAGCCGATCAGCGCTTTGGGTTCGGCCACCACCACATCACCCATGAAGGCAAAGCTGGCGGATACCCCGCCCATGGTGGGATCGGTCAGTACGCTGATAAACGGCAGTTTGGAGGCAGAGAGCTTGGTGATCATGGCGGTGGTCTTGGCCATTTGCATCAAGGAAAGCAGCCCTTCCTGCATGCGCGCGCCGCCGGTGGCGGTGATGCAGATGAATGGCGTTTTTTGCTCCAGCGCGGTCTGCACACCTTGGGCAAAACGCTCGCCCACCACGCTGCCCATGCTGCCGCCCATGAACTCAAACTCAAAGCAGGCCACGACCACCGGAATCGTGTGGATCGCACCGCCCATGACCACCAGCGCGTCCGTCTCGCCGGAGGATTCCATCGCGTCGTTGATGCGGTCTGGGTACTTTTTGCTGTCTTTGAACTTGAGCGAGTCCACCGGCATGACGTCGGTGCCGATTTCGTAGCGGCCTTCTGGGTCGAGCAGGTAATCCAGCCGGGTGCGCGCACCGATGCGCATGTGATGATCGCACTTGGGGCAGACGTTTTGGTTCTTCTCAAGATCAGTGCGGTACAGCACCGCCTCGCACGACGGGCACTTGATCCATAACCCCTCGGGCATGCTCTTGCGCGCGCCGTCGCCGGAGCGTTTGCTGATTCTGGGGGGTAACAGCTTGTCAATCCAACTCATTTGTCGGCCTCTTTCTCAAGTTGCGAGACGAATTTTTTGTATTTCGGCATCTCCGGCAAGACCTCGCCTGCCGCCTGCATTCGCTTCCAAGGGTGGGCACCCTCCCTCCGCCCTCCCGCCACGCGGGAGGGAACCGGCCTCAAGCACCCGGTGCATCCAATGCCGCCCGAATCGTACCCGCAAATTCGGCTACCGCATCAACCGCTTTTTCTGGCCCGGATTCTTCGATGATTTGAATGAATTTGGTGCCAATCACCACCGCGTCGGCCACTTGCGCGATGGCTTTTGCACTCTGAGCATCGCGGATGCCAAAGCCCACACCCACCGGCACATTGGCGTGCGCCTTGATGCGCGGGATTTTGGCCGCCACGCTGGCTACATCCAGATTGCCGGCGCCGGTAATGCCTTTCAGGCTCACGTAGTACAGATAGCCGGTGGCAAGTTTGGCTACCTGGGCGATGCGTGCGTCGGTCGTGGTGGGCGCGAGCAGGAAGATGGGGTCCATACCGGCTTTGCGCATGGCCTGCGCGAACTCCACGCATTCTTCGGGCGGGTAGTCCACCACGATCACGCCGTCCACACCCGCGTCTTTGGCGGCGGCGGTAAATGCGCCTTTGCCCATCGCTTCGATCGGATTGGCGTAGCCCATCAGCACCACGGGCGTTTGCGCGTCCGTCTTGCGAAACTCGCGCACCATCTCAATCGTTTGCCGCAGCCCCACGCCATTTTTGATCGCGCGCTCGGTGGCGCGCTGGATTGCCGGGCCGTCGGCCATCGGGTCTGAAAACGGCACGCCCAGTTCAATGACATCCGCGCCGGCCTTGGCCAGGGCGTGCATCAGCGGCACAGTGATCGCGGCAGTGGGATCGCCGGCTGCGATGTAGGGAATCAGCCCTTTGCGTTTTTGCTGAGCGAGCAATTCAAAGCGTTTTTGGATGCGGCTCATTGCGCTCTCGCTTTCCAGGCAATGCTGGCTTCTTTGCAGGATGCGCGGCAGTAAAACTCCAGCCCGCTGGCTTCGGAGACGATGTGCAGATCCTTGTCGCCCCGGCCGGAAAGATTTACGAGAATCACTTTGTCTTTTGCCAGCGTAGGCGCGAGCTTGGCGGCATGCGCCAGCGCGTGGCTGGATTCCAGCGCGGGAATGATGCCTTCAATCCGGCAGCAATCGTGAAACGCGGCCAGTGCCTCATCGTCCGTGGCGCCCACGTACTGCGCGCGGCCGGAGTCTTTGAGCCACGCGTGTTCCGGCCCCACGCCGGGATAGTCCAGCCCGGCAGAGATCGAATGCGTTTCGATGATTTGGCCGTTTTCATCCTGCAGCAAATACGTGCGGTTGCCGTGCAGCACGCCGGGCACGCCTTTTTGCAGGCTGGCGGCGTGTTTCATTGTAGTGAGGCCCTCTCCCGCCGCTTCCACGCCGATCAGTTGTACAGATTC
>JBJOQV010000087.1:0-6131 GCA_046049785.1 Pseudomonadota bacterium | reverse complement strand
TATTTATCCAGGCCGCTACTCGCAACCCAGCCGGGTGCTACCGCATTCACGCGCACGGGGGTGCCGCGCGCATCCGCGCCCCATTCGGTGGCGGCGGTCTCGGTGAGGTTGAGCATGCCGGCGCGTGCGGCGCCGCTGTGGCCCATGCCGGGGTTGCCGCCCCACATGTCCATAATCACGTTCACAATCGCGCCGCCGCGCGTGCGCATGGCCTGCGTGTAGCACTCGCGCATGAACAAAAAGCCGCCGGTGAGGTTACTTTTCACCACGGTTTCAAAACCCTTGCCGGTAATGTTGGCCAGCGGCGCGGGAAACTGCCCGCCGGCGTTGTTGACCAGGCCATCCAGACGGCCGAAGTGTTTGAGAATCTCTGTCACCGTGGCGGCCACGCGTTCTTCATCGCGGATGTCGCATACAAAGCCGCGTGCGCTGCCATAGTCTGTGTTGTCTTTTGCGGCAGTAGCGATTTCTTGCGCAACGGTGTCGAGTTTTTCTTGCGTGCGGCCCACCAGCGCCACGTTGGCGCCCAGGCTGGCCAACTCATGCGCGACGCAGCGGCCAATGCCGGAGCCGCCGCCCGTCACCACGATCACTTGGCCTGCGAACAGGGCGGGGCGAAAGACGGAGCGGTAGTTCATGCGATTTGCTTGTATGAGGTTGAAAGTCCGGCGGGGGTGTTGCAGGCCCTCACCCTAGCCCTCTCCCGCCCGCGGGAGAGGGGACTCGGAGCTTGCCTCTCCCGCGGGCGGGAGAGG
This sequence comes from Pseudomonadota bacterium, assembly GCA_046049785.1. GTDB lineage: Bacteria > Pseudomonadota > Gammaproteobacteria > Burkholderiales > Burkholderiaceae_C > JBJOQV01. The sequence continues at coordinate 5,376 of JBJOQV010000087.1, read as the reverse complement.
GGACGTGGATCTTGCACTTTGGCTCTCCAGCCCCAGCCAGCCGCACACATGCGCAATCGCCGGCTCGACATTGATGCGGTGGCTGGATGAAAACGGCAGCACGGTGACAAGGTCGGTGTTGCCTGAGCTCAAGCCCAGCGCGGCCTGCACCATTTTTACGGCGTCGGTCTGTGCCTGGCGGTTCACTTTGTCGGCCTTGGTGAGCAGTGCAAGCAGCGGGCGGCCGGCAGGCAGCACAATATCGACAAGCTGCTGGTCAAGATCGGTGAGGGGGCGGCGAATGTCCATCATCAGCACCACGCCGGTGAGCACTTGCCGGCCATCCAGATAGCGCGAAAACATCTCGCTCCAGCGCGTTTTGACGCCTTGGCCTACTTGCGCAAAACCGTAGCCGGGCAGATCGACCAAAAAGCCTTGCACTGCGGCGTCTGCCTTGCCGCTGGCGGGCACGGCGAAATAGTTGAAGTGCTGCGTGCGGCCAGGGGTTTTAGAGGCAAACGCAAGCTGCTTTTGCCCGCACAGCACATTGATGGCGCTGGACTTGCCAGCATTGCTGCGGCCGGCAAAGGCTACTTCGGGCAGGCCTTCGCGCGGCAGCGTTGATAGCGCGGCGTGGGTGCAATCAAACCTGGCCAGCGACAGTGGGTTGAACTCACCGGGTTTGGCGTGGCCCGGCGCGCTGCGGCGGCTTGTCGCAGTTGTGGCTTTGGGCTTTAACTGCGCGGATTTGACTGGGCTTGACATGGCAATGCCTATTGTAGAATTGAAGTAATAGCAAAAGCCGCCGCCCGCACGCGCAATCACGTGTTTGGCCTCCCGGCACATAACTCACACAAGATAATTTCTGACCGCATCCACCATGATCAAACTGTCACAACTGCTTGCCGCGGCTGCTGTTTTCAGCGCCGGTCTGATCGCTCCCGCGCTGGCCCAGCAACCCGCCGCCAAGGTAGACATTGCCAAGGGCCAGGCGATTGCCACGCAAGTATGCGCCGCCTGCCACGCAGCAGATGGCAACGCCACCGCACCGATCAACCCCAAACTGGCCGGCCAGCACCCAGAGTATCTGGCCAAACAATTGGCCAACTTCAAGATCAAACCCGGTGCCAAAGAGGCCGAGCGTGCCAACGCCGTCATGGCCGGGTTTGCTGCCGCGCTGAGCGAAGAAGATATGCGCAATATCGCCGCCTACTACGCCAGCCAGCCGCTCAAGCCCGCGCAAGGCAGCGCTGATGCTGCATCGCAATTGCTGGGGCAAAAAATTTGGCGTGGCGGCATCGCCAGCAAAAACGTAGCGGCCTGCGCATCATGCCACGGTCCGGCGGGCAAAGGCATTCCGGCGCAATATCCGTACTTGGGCGGCCAGTGGGCTGAATACACCGAGGCGCAGATGATCGCCTTCCGCCAGGGCGTGCGCAAAAACAGCGCGCAAATGACCGCGATTGCAGCGCGCATGTCTGATGCTGAGATCAAGGCTGTGAGCAATTACTCGGCATCGCTGCGATGAACTTTCGCGCGGGTGAACTGAACTAAAAAAGGCGGATTCTTCCGCCTTTTTGCTTTTTTAGGCAAAACCGCTTTGTGAGTGTGACTTTATGACTGCATCAACCACGGGCATTCAACTGGGTACCGGCCGGCGCTGGATTGATGACAGCGTCGAGCTGATCAGCTCCATGCGCTTTTCTATCAGCTTGCTCACGCTGGTGGCGATTGCCTCTGTGATCGGCACGGTGGTCAAGCAAAACGAGCAGCCGATTGGTTACGTCAATAAATTCGGGCCGTTCTGGGCCGAGGTGTTTCAAAACCTGGGCATTCACTCCATTTATAACGCGCCCTGGTTCATCGTCATCATGACGTTTTTAGTGATTTCTACCAGCCTGTGCGTGATCCGCAATGCGCGGCCGATGATGCTGGAAATGAAGGACTTCAAGGAAAAAGTCGCGCAGCGCGGCATGACTAATCGATTTGCCGCCTTCGCGCACAAGGGCGATGTGCAAAGCGCGTTGCCGGCGGCGGATGCGCAGGCACGCTTCCAGCAAGTGCTGCTCGCTAGCGGCTATACCGCCAAGGTTGAAACCGGTGAGAGCGGCGCGGTGCGCTTTTCCGCCAAGAAAGGCACGGCCAACCGCTGGGGCTACATCCTGGCGCATTTGTCCATCGTTTTGGTATGTGTCGGCGGTTTGCTGGACAGCGATGTGCCGCTGCGCGTGCAAGGCTTTTTTGCCGGCAAGGAGCCGATCCGCGCCAATATCCTGCTAACTGAGGTACCGGCATCGGGCAAGATGGGCGTGGGCAACCCTTCCTTTCGCGGCAACGTGCTGATTCCGGAAGGTTCCAGCGTGCAGCATGCGCTGCTCAACTACAAAGACGGCACGCTGGTGCAGCAGTTGCCGTTTGAGATTGCGCTGAAAAAATTCATCATCGAGTATTACTCCACCGGCCAACCCAAGCTGTTTGCCAGCGAGCTGCTGATCACCGACCCAGCCACCGGCAAGAGCTTTGAACACACCATCAAGGTCAATGAGCCGCTGATCTACAAAGGCGTGGCGGTGTACCAAAGCAGTTTTGAAGACGGTGGCAGCGAGCTGACGCTTACCGGCATCAACCTGGCCGGTGACCGCGATCAGCGCTTTGAACTGGCCGGCACTGTGGGCGGCAAGCGCGAGCTGGTCAGCGACGCGGGGCGCAAGTACGCGGTGGAATTCACCGGTTTTCGTCCCATCAATGTAGAGAACATCAAGACCACGCTGGCTGCGAGTGAAGACAATCAAAAGCGCTTTCAAGAGCATGTGAGCAACGTGGCCGGCAGCGCCGCCGCCAAAGAAGCGAAGAATTTCCGCAACGTCGGCCCATCGGTGCAATACATCCTGCGCGATTCCGCCGGCCAAGGCCGCGAGTATCAGGTGTACATGCTGCCGGTGCAGCTCGATGGCGCCAGCGTTTACCTGGTCGGCATGCGCGAGCAGCCCGGCGAGCAATTCAAGTACGTACGTATTCCTGCTGACGCAGAAAGCAGCAAAGATGACTGGCTGCGCCTGCGCGCCGCGCTGAACGATCCTGCTATGCGCTCGCTGGCGGCGCAGCGCTTTGCACAAAAGAGCGCGCCCGACGACGCCAGCGCCACACTGCGCAATCAGTTGCGCGAAAGCGCGCAGCGCGCTCTCGACCTGTTTGTGAATGATGGCTCGCAGGCCGGCTACAGCGCGATTGCGCAGTTCATTGAAAAAACTGTTGCCAAAGAAGAGCAGGAGCGCGCTGCGGATGTGGTGGTCAAAGTGCTGGCTGGTAGTTCCTATGAGTTGCTGTCGATCGCGCGCGAGCGGGCAAATTTGAAGCCGCCGGCCGGCGATGGCAACACCGCGCAGTTTTTGCAGGATTCGCTCAATGCTTACAGCGACATGTTTTTTTTGAACGCGCCGGTGCTACTGACACTCAAAGACTTCAAGCACGTGCAGGCCAGCGGCTTGCAAGTGGCGCGAACACCTGGCAAAAACATCGTTTATCTGGGTTCGTTGCTGCTTGTGCTCGGGGTTTTCGCCATGTTTTACGTGCGTGAGCGGCGTTTGTGGGCCGTGCTGGAGCCGGAAGGCGAAGGCAGCCGCATCCGTTTTGCGGTGCAGGCGCGCAAACGCAACTTGGACTTTGAGCAAGAGTTTGCAAAACTCAAGGCTGCAGTCGCGGCGATTGGCCAACCGGTCAAGGTTTAAAATAGAACACGCAGTATCCATGCGGGTCTTCAAGCAAAAATGGCTCAAAACCCGCATGGATATTGCGTGTTGTGTTTGTCTTTGTATTTGATTCCCTCCCCTTCAAGGGGAGGGTACGGTGGGGATGGGTTTAGAGTCGCAATCGCGAACCCCATCCCCCTCCCAACCTCCCCCTTGAAGGGGGAGAGGCAATGCGAGCGCGGCATACGCACAGAATAGATTTTCACCAGCGTTTCACAGAGTTTGAAAGTGGCCCCATGAATACCACCACACAGAATTCCAGCCAGATCATTGCGCCAAGCGGCGGCGTCGCGAACTACTTCAACCGTAAATGGACTGATTGGTTGTTTGCCGCCGTGGTTGTTGCCAGCACCATCTACGCGTTCATGACCTACGGCGCAAAGATGGATTTTTATGAACAAACCATCCTCACCTTTACCGCGCCTTCCGTGATCGCCCTGGCTTGGGGCTGGCGCAGCCTGCAGCCGTATCTGATCGCGTGCGGCTTGCTCGCACTCGCGGGCATTGCCGCGTATGCCGGTGATATCACGCGCGCAGAAAAAGTGTTCTGGCTCAAGTACATGGTCTCAAGCCAAAGCGCCATTTTGTGGATGTGCTTTTTGTTCCTGCTTGCCACGGTCAGTTACTGGGTGGGCCTGATCGCGCGCAAAGAAACGCCCATGTGGATGGGCACCGCATTCACCTGGGGCGCGGTGGTGATGGGCTTGACCGGCTGGCTGGTGCGCTGGCGCGAAGGGCATCTGCTCGGGCCGGATATTGGCCACATTCCCGTCAGCAATCTATACGAAGTATTTGTGGTGTTTGCAGTGCTCACCGCGCTGTTTTATCTGTACTACGAGCAGCGCCACAAGACCCGCGCGCTCGGGCCGTTTGTGTCGCTGGTGGTGATGGCGTCGGTGGGCTTTTTGCTGTGGTACAGCTTTGACCGCGGCGCGCATGAAATTCAGCCGCTGGTGCCCGCGCTGCAAAGCTGGTGGATGAAGATTCACGTGCCCGCCAACTTCGTGGGCTACGGCACTTTCAGCCTGGCCGCGATGGTCGCGTATGCCTACATCATCAAGGCCAAAGGCGAAACCGCAGGCAAGGGCCAGCTATTCTGGATGTGGTTCTTCGGCATGTCTATTTTTCTCATGTTTATCGGCCCGATGGCGCTGCGCTCCAAAAATCCTTCTGTCGACTTCATCGTCTACCCACTCATCGCTGCGGTGATCTCATTTGGTTTTGTGTGGTTCCGCAAAGGGCTGGCCGCGCGCATCCCCGCGCTGGAGCTGCTCGACGACATCATGTACAAAGCCATCGCTGTCGGCTTTGCCTTCTTCACCATCGCCACGATTCTCGGAGCGCTGTGGGCCGCAGAAGCCTGGGGCGCCTACTGGCAATGGGACCCCAAAGAAACCTGGGCGCTGATTGTGTGGCTGAACTACGCCGCCTGGCTGCACATGCGCTTCATCAAAGGCCTGCGCGGGATTTTTGCGGCGTATTGGGCTTTGGTGGGGCTGCTGATAACAGGCTTTGCGTTTTTGGGTGTGAATATGTTTTTGAGTGGGCTGCATAGTTACGGGCAGCTATAGCCGCACAGAAAATTGTTGAATACAAAAAAAGCGCTTCCGCAAAAGTCATTGCGGAAGCGCTGGGCCACACTATTTCC
>JBJOQV010000086.1:0-2823 GCA_046049785.1 Pseudomonadota bacterium | reverse complement strand
TTGACTTGTAGGGGTTGGCAAGCTTTTCCAGCAGCGCATGGCCCAGCGGCAAAACCACAATATCGCGGCCCCACGCCGCGCGGCCGGCTACAAGTAAATCATGCCAGTTGCGCGTGCGCAGCAGCTCTTGCGCTGCGGGCGGCGCAACCATCAGCATGCCGTTTTCATCCAGCAAGGTGCAAAAGTCGCGCAGCGCACCGCGGCTCGCACCCACGCCGTCGCGCGCGATGGCCTGCGCTTGCAGGGCATTGAGCCTTGCCTTGCTGCGCGGCAAGTGCAGCCACAGCAGCGCATTGAAAAAGTCGTGCGGATTGTCGCGCGTGGGCACGCAGCCGGTGCGATGCACATACGCTTCATAGGCCTGCCCATCAGGCAGCGCATCCTGCGCCACCAGCCGCAGCGGCATGCCTTGCGCGTTGACAATGCCCTGCTCGAGAAGCGCGTCGTTGAAAGCTGCGATCCAGCCCGCGCAGCCACGCCAGGCGAGCAGTTGCGGATCGAACGCGTTAAGCCAAGGCTCGCCCTGCTCCACAATCAAGCGGAGAATTGCCACGCCAAGGTTTCACCGGCTGCGAGCGGCACAATCTCGCTCGCACCAAACGGCAGCGACTCCGGCACAGACCACGAAGCCTTGCGCAGCACCACCTTGCCAGTGTTGCGCGGCAGGCCGTAAAAATCCGGACCATGAAAGCTGGCAAAGGCTTCCAGCTTGTCCAGCTTGCCGGCCGTCTCAAACGCAGTGGCGTACAGCTCCAGCGCGTGCAGCGCATTGAAGCAGCCCGCGCAGCCGCAGGCGTGTTCTTTCAAATGCCTGGAGTGCGGTGCCGTGTCTGTGCCTAGAAAAAACTTTGAATTACCGCTCGTCGCAGCAGCAACCAAGGCCAGGCGATGCACTTCACGCTTGAGCACCGGCAGGCAGTAAAAATGCGGGCGGATGCCGCCGGAAAAAATCGCGTTGCGGTTATAGAGCAAATGCTGCGGTGTGATGGTGGCGGCAGTCGGGCCGCTTGAATCCGTGACGTACTGCGCCGCTTCTTTGGTGGTGATGTGCTCAAACACCACTTTCAACTCCGGCATTGCGGCGCGCAGCGGAATCATCACTTGCTCGATAAAGCGCGCTTCGCGGTCAAACAGGTCCACATGCACATCGGTCACCTCGCCATGCACCAGAAACGGCAGGCCACGCTGCTGCATGCGCTCAAGCGTTTTGTAGGTCTTGCGGATGTCTGTCACGCCCGCATCGCTGTTGGTGGTAGCGCCGGCGGGATACAGCTTGACGCCCTTGACCACGCTGCTGTCCACCGCGCGATCTATCTCCTCCGGCGGCGTGTTATCGGTGAGATACAGCGTCATCAATGGATCGAAGTCCATGCCTTGTGTGGCAGCCAGCACACGCTCGCGATAGGCTTGCGCCTGCGCGGTAGTGGTAACAGGCGGCTTGAGATTGGGCATGACAATTGCGCGCTTGAACTGCCGCGCCGTGTATTTGGCTACGGCCTGCAGTGCTTCGCCGTCACGCAGATGCACGTGCCAGTCATCGGGTTGAGTAATTTGAAGTGATTGCATGGCCGCTATGTTAGCGGCCTGACGAATCACAATTTTTCAGAAATAGAAAGTAGTGCACGCATTATCCATGCGGGTTTTGAGCCATTTTTGCTCGAAAAGGCGCATGGATATTGCGTAGCCGTCCGCGAAAAACCACTACCGCCCCAGCCCCCAGCCCTGTGCAATCGCCTGTGACTCCAGCGACTCGCGCCGCAGCAGCGCGGTTTGGCGTAGCTGCTGCAAGTTGGCCTCGCGCTGCACGCCGGCAGCGTCGCGCGCAGCAGCCTGTGTTTTGCGCAAATCGATCTCGATGCGGTCGATATCGCGGTCGACATCGGCAATCAGCTTGCCGTGATCATATGCTCTAAGCCAGTTTGCGGCTTGCGGCCCGCTGCATACGCCTTTGTACTCGCGCCCCAAGCGGCCCTGAATCAAGGCGTGGCGCGGCTCACAGTAGCGCGTGTTACCGCGCTCCCAGCCTTCAAAAAAATCGCTGCGGTCACCGGATACGCCGACTTCAGCGCAGATTGCATTGCCCGCTTTCCAGGCAGCGTCTTTGGGCTGGCCTTCAAAGCCGGCCAGATCACCGCGTCCGGCCCAATTGGCCTTTTTGCAGTCCTGCATGGTCTTGGATGGCGATGAACACGCCGTCAGCACAATGGCCAACACCATCAACATAAAGATGCGCATGATGAACCTCCAGACGAGAATGAATTTGTCGACGGCGCACGTTTACAACCACCGCCAATGCGTTTGGCTACAGCACAACAATCGCCCGGTAGTCGTTGACATTGGTGCGGGTGGGGCCTGTGGTGATAAGGCCGCCCGCGGCCTGCCAAAACCCAAAACTATCCTGCGCATCGGCGTAGCGCTTCAAGTCTTGGACAGCGGCGCGCGCCAACAGTTCTGTATCAAACCACGCACCTGCGTTGCTTTCAGAGCCGTCGATACCGTCAGTATCGCAGGCAATCGCGGCCACATTGGTAACCGCATGTAACTCACGCGCGAGTTGCAGTAGAAACTCGCCGCAGCGCCCGCCACGCCCTTTGCCTTGATTCGCAGGCCGCAAAGTCACCGTGCATTCCCCGCCAGAAATCAGCGCCACCGGTTTGGGCCAGTAGCCAGGCGCAGCGCGAATCTGCCTGACCAGCGCGGCGTAGACCTTGGCCACTTCGCTGGCTTCGCCGGTGACCGTATCGCCCAGCACAATTGGTGTGACGCCCTGCTGATTGAAATACGCCGCAGCCGCTTGCAGGCTTTTTTGTGCAGTAGCGATGA
>JBJOQV010000085.1:0-6313 GCA_046049785.1 Pseudomonadota bacterium | reverse complement strand
ACCGGGATATCAAAAAACCCCTGAATCTGATCGGCATGCAGATCCATGGTGAGCACGCGGTCTACGCCTGCGGCTTCGAGCATATTAGCCACCACCTTGGCGCTGATGGGCACGCGGCTTGAGCGCGGGCGGCGGTCTTGCCTTGCGTAGCCAAAGTACGGCATCGCAGCAGTGATGCGGCCGGCCGATGCACGCTTTAACGCATCCACCATCAGGATCAATTCCATCAGGTTGTCGTTGGTGGGCGCGCAGGTGGGCTGCAACACAAACACATCTTTGCCGCGCACGTTTTCAAGCAGCTCGATGGTGCATTCACCATCGGAGAACTTGCCCACACTGGCGCGGCCCAGGTGGATGCCCAAAAACTTAACGACTTCCTGCGCCAGTTTGACGTTGGCGTTGCCGGAAAAAACCATCAGGCCGTCATGCGTCATGGCGTTATGGAAGAGGTGGAGTTGGGTTTTAGTGGACACTGCATTCTTTGGCTGGGGAGGTAGGGATCGAACCTACGAATGCCGGAATCAAAATCCGGTGCCTTACCACTTGGCGACTCCCCAACACTTCTTTGACGCAGATGCTGCACCAATTGCTTGCAGCACCCGCACCTTTAACTTTTTTGAACCTGCGCCATCGCAAGCCCCAACTGCTCAAACGCCGGGTGGCGATCCAGCCCCTTGGCCACCCACACTTGCCAGCCTTCTTTCCAACTTGTGCACGCCCTGACTTGCTGCATCAACACACGTGCCTTCTCTTCACTGTCCTGCGCGGCAAACACACACGCGCCTGAGCCTGTCATGCGCGCTGCAGTTGCACCGCAATCGGCCAAACACCGCAACGCCTGCGCTACCTGCGGCGCCAATTGCACCGCCACGTTTTGCAGATCATTTCGCCCGAAAAAGCCGGCTTGCAAAATCTCTTGTGCGAAGCCCTCTATTTTCGCGGGCGGGGTGTTGCGTGTCAAATCCGGGTGGCGAAAAACATCCGGCGTGGCAACGTGTACCCCAGGGTGGATCACCACGTACCAACGCGGCGGCAGTTGAAGCGGCGTCAATTGTTCGCCAATGCCCTCTGCCCAGGCGTTGTTGCCGAAAAGGAAAAAAGGCACGTCTGCGCCCAGTTTTAGGCCTATTTCTGCGAGTTTTTGGCCCGAAAACCCCAGTTTCCACAATTGATTGAGCGCCAGCAGTGTGGTGGCAGCATCCGACGATCCGCCGCCAAGCCCGCCCCCAAGCGGGATGCGCTTTTCCAGCCAAATATCCGCGCCAAGGCGCATGGATACTGCGTACTCATTCTTCAATGCAAGCGCAGCGCGGGTAATCAGGTTATCTTGCTCGGAAACGCCCGCCAATATTGCGTGATCGCCTAAGTGAAGACTAACTTTTCCATCCTCGCGTGGCGCGAATGTGAGCGTATCTGCCAGATCAATCAGCTGAAACACGCTTTGCAGCAGATGGTAGCCATCGGCCCGGCGGCCAGTCACGTGCAAAAACAGGTTGAGCTTGGCGGGCGCGGAGACGGTCAGCGGCGGGTGTGCGGGCAGCATGCCGCAAGTTTAGGGTGCGGCGTCCAGCGCCACGCGCACGGCCAGCTCCGGCGTGTCTGGCCGGGTGATGTCCACCACTCGCGGTTTGTTGTTTTCAAACCGGCTCACGACATTGATCCAAAAACCTCCTTGGCCAAAACCGAGCTGCGCGCGTTGTTGCGAAGGAATGTCCGGCGCTGGCACACCATCCAGCCAGTAGCGCCACGCGCGTTCGGGCAGCGCCACGCCAGTGACGCGCTGGGTGAGTTCGGCCAGCGAACCGTAGCTGCTTTGCTCGCCGTTAGATGTTGTCATGCGCGCGCCGGCGTCGTCCGACTCGATCTTGGCCAGCGTGGTGCCCAGCGGATCGGTCAGCAGCAGCGTGCGCGATGGGCCTTGCTCGACAAACTCAAAGCCCGCATGCCAGCTCTGCGGCGTGCCGCGTGCATCCGGTGCGCGCACGGAAATGCGGCCGGTGCGGGTGCCTAACCACTGCATCACGCCACTCGCATTTGTGGCGGCCGGCGCTGCAGTAGGAGCAGGTTTGGGCGCGGTGGCGCAGGCGCTAAGCACGCTGCTTGCGCAGACCAATGCGTACATGAGGAGCCGAGTCATGCGTACAGTATGCCGATACAGGCGAGTGGAAGGTGTTTCAAAGTGCTGTACGCAATATTCATAAGCTTTTTCACGGCATTTTGGCTGGAAATGTGCATGGATATTACGTACTGGCCTTTGAATCCAGGCCCTGTAGTTACCAACGCGCTTCGAAAAAATGAAACTGTCATCCCGGCGCAGGCCGGGATCCAGGAGATGCGGGGCACTATGAACGCTCACCCGGGATTCCGGCCTGCGCCGGAATGACAGCCTCCCTTTAGCGGGAAATATTGAATTGGAGATAAGTTCTACTTTTTTCTACGCCACAGATCCAAGATACTGCGCAAGCTGCGCCACCCGCACCGGCCGGTCGAACAGGCGGTACAGCACCAGCCAGTCGGCCGCGCGCATCCACGGCAGGCCGCCCTGCTGCTCGATGGTGGCGGGATCGAACGCCCAGGTGTGTTCGCCCTGCGCGCCGCGCACGGCGATGCTGGCCATGACATCCACGCTGACGTTCTGCGGGCTGACAAAGCGCGCGAAGTGCTGCGATATGTAGCGCGGATGCGGCGTGCGTTCGATTCGTTGCAGATGCTGCGCAAGCTGCGCGCACAGCGGCGCAAAATCCTGATCGGTAGTAACGATGTCCAAGTCGCGCGGCGCAGCTTCCAGCCCCAGACGATGCAGCAGCACGCTGCCACCAATGGCCCAGGAAAGGCCGTGCAGCGCGGGGGCGATTTGGCGTGCAAGTGCGAGCGGTGCGGGGATGGGCGGCATGTTTTGCAAGATGTTACGCAATATCCATGCGGTTTTTGAGGCATTTTTGCTTGGAAAAGCGCATGGATATTGCGCGAAGCCACATCTCAATTATAGCGAACCGACGCGCTATTTAACGTGTAATTCCCGCGTGGGCGGAAATCCAGGTGTATTTCACTTTGCATGTGGCACCAGATACACCTGGGTTCCCGCCTGCGCGGGAACGACCGCCCTCCTTTTTCGGACTGCATCGCCACAGCGGCGGCTTCACACGGCACTAATTCAAACTGACGTTGTACCTTGCCAGCGTGGACTTAAGCGTTTCGTTGTTGGCGTCTTTTTTCTTGGCTTCGCGCCAGAGTTTTTCTGCTTCGGCGCGCTTGCCGGCGACCCAGAGCACTTCGCCCAGGTGCGCGGCGATTTCTGCATCGGGCCGCTTGGCGTAGGCGTCGCGCAGGGTTTTGAGCGCTTCGTCAAGGTTGCCTTGGCGATATTGCACCCAGCCGAGTGAATCGAGAATAAAGGCATCGTCCGGCGCAAGATTGACGGCTTTTTCGATCAGCTGCTGCGCTTCAGCAAGGCGCACATTGCGGTCCGCCAGCGAGTAGCCCAGGGCGTTGTAGGCGTGCGCGGCGTCCGGCTTCATGGCGATCACTTTGCGCAGCGCTTTTTCCATCTCGTCAAACTTGCCGAGCTTTTCAATCGCAAGCGCCCAGTCGTACAGCAGGTCGGGTTCCTCGGGCGCGGTCTTGAGCGCGGCGTCCAGCGTGTTGAAGGCATCCTGGCTCTTGCCGGCGTCGCGGTGAATCTGTGCCTGCGTCATGGCGATTCGGGCGCGGTCGGCGTTGTTGCGCGGCTTGATTGCGGACAATCGCGTGCTGGCTTCGCCGCCGCGACCCTGTTTGGCCACTGCGGTTGCGGCGCGCAGCTGCGCGCCCAGCTTGCCATCGCCATCGACCTTGTCGTACCAGCCAACTGCGCCGGCGTAGTCTTTGCGCTCTTCGGCCACAGCGCCCAGGTTGAAGTAGGCGCCGTTGCCGTCGCGCTCTTCATCGTCTTCAATCGCAGCCAGGAATGCCTTGAAGTTGGTCTCGGCAGCATCAAAGTCGTTTTGCTGCATGGCCACGACGCCCAGGCCGTAGAGCGCGTCGGCATCGGCCTCTTGCCCGGCCACGGGTTTGGCCAGCAGTTCAAACTGGCTGCGCGCCTTGGGCAGATTTTTATTGGCGGCGAGCAGGCGCGCGAGCGTGGTGCGTGCCTCGCGCGCGCTGGGGTTCTTGGCTACAAAACTTTCCAGCAGCGCAATGGAATCCTCGGGCTTGGCGCGCATGAGCTGCGCGGTCAGCAGCGCTGCAATTTCCATGTCCGGCTTGATGGCGAGTGCGCGCTTGCCGTAGTCAATCGCCTGCGCGCTTTCTTGCGCGCCGGCGGCCAACTGCGCCAGCACCAGCAGCGCATCCGGCAGTTTTTGATACGGCTGCAGCAGGCGCTGCGCCATCGCATAGCCCGCCTTGCGGTCGGCAATCCGGCCGGTGGCGCGCTGCACATTGCTGATGGCGGTCTTTTTGTCTTTGGCGTCTTTCAGATCGGCTGCCAAAAGCGGCTCAAGCACGTCCAGCTTGTCATTGGTGGCCAGTAGCGAAAAGGTCAACCCCTTGGCCTCGGCCGAGTTGGGCGCAAGGCTTACCCAGAGCTGCGCGGCTTCCAGCGCGGCGTCGGGTTTGCGGGCGGCCAGCGCCAGTTCGGCCGCGCGGCGCGCCAAACGCGGATCTTTGGTATCGCGCGCGAGCTGCAAAAAAGACAGATGCGCGGCCGGCGCATTGCCGCGCTGCGCAGCGATTTCAGACAGCAGAAGCTGAAACATCAGGCTGCTGTTCAAATCCACACTGGGCAGCGGTTCAACCGGCGGCGGCGCGGGCACTGCCGCAGCGGTCGCAGCACTCGCCGGCGGGCCGGATTCAGGCGCAGTAGTGGCACAGCCACTTGCCAGATTTGCGAGTAGGGCGAGCAATAAGGCTGGCAACAGAGGCGAGGAAGGCTGAAACGGTGAACGGCTGGGCATGATTGAATCCTGCGAAATGCTTACCCGATAGTACGCAGCACCGCTTGGGCGTGCAACCGCGCCAGCCGGCCCAATTGTGCGATAGTGTTACAACATGCCAGAACTGCCCGAAGTTGAGATTACCCGCCGCGCGATTGCAGCTGTGGCGCTCGATCAGCCGATTGATGCCGCCATCATCCGGGTGCCGCGGCTGCGCTGGGACATTCCGGCGCACTTGACCAAAACCCTCGCCAATGCGCGCGTGACGGACGTTGGGCGACGCGGCAAATACGTGTTGATACGCTGCGAAGGTGCGGCGCGGCAGGCGCGCGGCTGGCTGCTGCTGCATCTGGGCATGTCCGGCAGCGTTACTTCCGTGCCGCGCGGGCAGCCGCCGCGCAAGCATGACCATGTTGACCTTGTGATCGGCACGCGCGCGCTGCGCCTGCACGATCCGCGCCGCTTTGGCGCGCTGCTATGGATCGCCGGTGACGATCCGGCCGCCATCGACGCGCATCCGCTGCTTGCCAAGCTGGGGGTGGAGCCGCTCTCAAGCAGCTTTGACGGCAACGTGCTGTATCAAGGCACGCGCGGGCGCCGTGTGGCGATCAAGCAGGCGCTACTGGCCGGCGATGTGGTGGTGGGTGTAGGCAACATCTACTGCTCGGAGGCGCTGTTTCGCGCCCGCATCCGGCCAACGCTGGCGGCCCACCGCCTGAGCAAACCGCGCGCGCAGCGCTTGGCTGATGAGATTCGCGCAACACTTGCGCAGGCAATCGCCGCTGGCGGCTCGACCCTGCGCGACTTTGTTGCCGGCGAAAGTGAAGCGGGTTATTTTCAGGTAAACGCCTTCGTGTATGACCGCGCCGGCGCGCCGTGCCGCATTTGCGGGACGCCTATCAAGAGGATCGTGCAGGGGCAGCGTGCAACGTTTTTCTGCCCAAGCTGTCAGAAGTAAGCCGCAGTTCTTGTGTGCTTGGTGCAGATTTGTCACTGATTGCACCGCATCCGCACCTTGCAAACATAGAATTGTGAAATCGATAAAACTCTTGAGAAGCAGCACACCATGGGCAGCATGCTCGCACGGCGCATTGATCTTAAATCCGATCTGACCGCACTGGCCAAGTGGCGGGAATCATCACTGGCACGCATCAAAGAATGGCTCGACGGCCTGAAAGACATGGGCCTGGCGACCGAGGCGCATGAAGCCGCGTTTGAACGGCTCAAGGCCGCGGCGGCGAGCGACCGTGTGAGCGTGGCGTTTGTGGCGGAGTTTTCGCGCGGCAAATCCGAACTCATCAACGCGCTGTTCTTTTCCAACTACGGCAAACGCGTGGTGCCCAGCGGCGCCGGCCGCACCACCATGTGCCCGACCGAGTTCATGTACGACCCGGCGCTGC
>JBJOQV010000084.1:0-10539 GCA_046049785.1 Pseudomonadota bacterium | reverse complement strand
CCGCGCGCGTGGGCCAGCAGGCACGTGTGGAGCGCGAGGCCATGCCGGCCATGGTGCGCAGCGGGCAGATCGTGAATCTTCAGTAGCGCGCATGCTTGAGAAACTCGCCGGCAAGCTGGCGCAACTCAAAGACGGCCTCACCACCAAGGCGCGCGGCGACGCAGCAGAAGATGCCGCGCTGCGCTTTCTGCTCAAGCACGGGCTCAAGGTAGAGGCGCGCAACTTCATCGCCAAGGGCGGCGAGATTGATCTGATCATGCGCGATGGCGCCACGCTGGTGTTTGTGGAGGTGCGCGCGCGCAATCACCGCGGCTATGGCGATGCCGCCGCATCAGTGACCCAGCTCAAGCAGCGGCGCATTGCCAAGGCTGCGGCGCACTATCTGCAGCAGCGCGGCGGCAAGCTGCCGGCCTGCCGTTTTGATGTGGTGGGTATTGCTGACGGCGCTGCGCCGCAGTGGATCAAATCTGCGTTTGATGCAGCTTTTTGAGTCCGTCCTCGGCCAGCACAAGTATTCAGCACGCTGTTCTCCCCTCGCCCGCATCAGCGGGAGAGGGGCCGGGGGTGAGGGCCACCGCGTTCTCGCCCAGTGAGAACACCTCCCGGCGCGCCACGCCCCAATCACGCCGTGCGTTACATCTGGTAACCGCCTTCACCCGCGCATATTTAGCACCCGGGCACCAAGCGGTTAGACTGCCAGTCATAGAACAACACGTCCTCGCAAGGAGCACACCCATGTCCACACCCAATTCATCCCGCGCACGCGTTGCCAAGTTTGCGCTGCTGTGCCTGCTGTCCGCCACCGCGCTCACGCAGCTCACCGCCTGCTTTCCGCTGATTGCCGCAGGCGCGGTGGGCGGCACGCTGGCCGCCACCGACCGCCGCACGCTAGGCACGCAGCTTGAAGACCGGCAAATTCAGCTCAAGGCCGAAAGCAACATTGCCCGCACCCTGTCCGGTGAAAACGTCAACGTCACCACCTACAACCGCAAGGTGCTGCTCACCGGTGAAGTGCCTACACCCGAGGCCAAGCAGCGCGCCGAGCAGATGGCCGGCGGCGTGGAGAACGTGAGCGCGGTCGTGAACGAACTGGAGATTGCCGGCGCATCCTCGATGCAGTCGCGCCTGTCAGACACCACCATCACCGGCAAGGTCAAGGCCGCGTTTGTCGATGATGCGCAGATCATGGCCAACGCGTTCAAAGTCACCACCGAGCGCGGCGCAGTGTTCCTGATGGGCCGCGTCACCCAAGCCGAAGGCGAGCGCGCCGCGCAAACCGCCAGCAAAGTGGGCGGCGTGACGCGCGTAGTCAAGGTGCTGGACTACATCACCGATGAAGAACTCGCGCGACTACGCAATCAGCCGGCGCCTTCAACACCGGCGGCTACGCCTGCCAGGTAGTATTTCGAAGGGCAGTACGCAGGTTTTATGCGGGTTTTGAGGCGTTTTTGCCTGAAAACCCGCATGGATATTGCGTAGACCTGCTTTATTTGTCCGCAAACCCGCCTACAGCTTGCTCGCCACACCACACTGCTTCAGCTTCTCCGCCTGATACACTAAAAACAGTTTTTGCCACACCGGCCCTGGCTTGCCGGCGGCGGCGGCGTGGCCCACGGGTTTTTCATCCAGCAGCGTGACCGGCAGCACTTCTTTGGTGGCCGATGAGAGCAGCACTTCATCGGCGGCAAGTACTTCGTCTTTGCTGATGGCACGCACCTGCATCGGCACGCCGGCCATCTGCGCCAGGCGGCCCATCAGGCCGTAGCGGATGCCTTCTAGAATTTTGTTGTCTTTGGGCGGCCCAAGCAGCACGCCATCGCGGGCGATATAGATGTTGGAGGCGGAGCCTTCGGTGAGCAGGCCGTCGCGAAACATCACCACCTCTACCGCGCCGGCTTCCACCGCTTCCTGACGCTTGAGCACGTTGCCCAGCAGCGCAATGCTTTTGATCTCGCAGCGCAGCCAGCGGTTGTCAATCGTGGTGATGGCGGCCACGCCTTTGGAAAGCAGCTCGCCCGCGGGCGGCGCAAATGGCGTGGTCATGGCAAACACGGTAGGTTTGATGTCTTTGGGAAAAGCGTGGTCGCGCTTGGCCACACCGCGCGTGACCTGAAAGTACACAAACTGGTCGGGCGCGTCGGAGCTGGCAATCAGCTTGGCCACAATCGCTTGCCACTGCGCTTCGGTGTAGGGGTTGGCAATACCGATGGCGGCGAGCGAGCGGCTAAGCCGCGCCAGATGCTCGGCCATGCAAAACGGCTTGCGCGCATAGGCCGGCACCACTTCATAAATGCCGTCGCCAAAGATAAAGCCGCGGTCCAGCACAGAAACCTTGGCATCTTGCAGCTTGAGATATTCGCCGTTCAAAAAACACGTGGAGTCCCACATCTCAGATTGTCCTTTCAGTCGCGCACAGTGCATTATCCAGCGCAGGCTGCGCCGCATTCATGCCGTGTGCGCATGCCGCGCCGCTTGGCAGCATGGCAACATGCATTTATGGCATATCAAAACAGCGAATACGCAATATCCATGCGGGTTTTCAGGCATTTTTGGCTTGAAAAGCGCATGGATATTGCGTGATGACGAATGACTTTGCGCCTGCGGCGCTCAATGACCCGGCGCTGGCGCGCCTCAATGACTTGGGCAGCGCCCTTCGGTCATTCCGTCATTTAAGTGCCGCAGGCACAAAGTCATTCGTCATCCGTCATCCGCAAAAAGATCCCTCGCTGCGCTCGGGATGACATGGTTGCCCGCGCGCGGGCAACCATGTCACTTAAACCACAGCCGGATGCTGTCCCACGCGCGGCCAAACACGCCGGCCAGCGGCACGTCCGCCAGCACTTGCACCGGCAGTTCGGCCAGCAGGGCACCGTCTGCAGACACTTTGAGCGTGCCGATCTTCATGCCCTTGGCAAGCGGCGCCACCAGCGGCTGCGGGCGCACCAGATCGGTCTTGAGTTTGTCAGCCACACCGCGCGGCACAGCCACCCAGGCGTCTTTTGCAAAGCCCAGCTGCGCGGTGGGCGCGGTGCCCTTCCATACTTCTGGCGAAGAAAACGGTTTGCCGGCCTCGGCCACGCGCACCGCTTCAAAATTCTGGAAGGCCCAGTTCAAAAGCTTGCCGGCTTCTTGCACGCGTGCATCCATGCTGGCGGTACCCATCACCACGGCCACCACGCGCCGCTGCGCGCCGTGCGCGGCCGCGCGCTTGCTAGAAGCCACCAGGCAATAGCCGGCGGTTTCGGTGTGGCCGGTTTTCACACCGTCTACCGTGGGGTCGAGCCACAGCAGGCGGTTGCGGTTTTCCTGCGTGATGCTGTTGTAGGTGTAACTTTTCTGAGCGTAGTAGGCGCCGTACTCGGCAGGAAAATCTTCGACCAAGCGCTGCGCCAGCACAGCCATATCGCCCGCCGTGGTGATGAGCTGCGGGTCGGGCAGGCCGGTGCTGTTGGTAAAGCGGGTGTTTTTCAGGCCCATCTCGGCCGCGGTCTTGTTCATCAGATCAACAAACGCGGCCTCGGTGCCGGCCACGGTTTCGGCCAGGGCGATGGATGCATCGTTGCCCGACTGCACGATCATGCCCGAGAGCATCTCAGCCACACTCACCGGCACTTTGGGGTCGATAAACATGCGTGAGCCGATGGCTTTGTATGCGGCCTGCGAAATGTTCACGCGCTGCTCCAGCGCGACGCGCTTGTCCTTGAGCGCGCGAAACGTCAGGTACGCCGTCATCATTTTGGTGAGCGAGGCGGGCTCGACCTTTTGATCGGCATTGCTGGCGGCCAGCACCTGGCCGGACAGCGCATCCAGCACTACATACGATTTGGCCGCAATCAGCGGCGGCTGGGCAATCGCGCTTTGCGCGAACACGGGACAAGACAATGCGCAGACGGCCAAGGCGGCCGCAGCACGTAAACGGACAGTTTCAAACATGGGAGGGAGAATCCGGCAGCAAGCGCCAAACAAATGAAAACCGGATTATAGAAACCCGCCGGCCCGGCGCCGGATGAGCGGGCGATTTAAGGCTTTTTCAGCCCAACCACTTCAAGCAGTTTGACACCGGCTTCGCGCCCTTTGATGCTGGCGAGCAAGTCCACCGCCGGGCGCAGGGCAGCATTGAATGCATCCAGGCTTTTGGCGGATTCAATGCGCATCGCGCTGATTTCTGCTTCCGGGCCGAGTTGATCGGTCAGGTAGCGCACCGCGCGCTTGATCATCTCAGGCAGCGGCACGGCCGGCGGCATCGCCTGCGTGGTGGCGCGCGCTGCAACGATTTGCGGGGTTGCTTCAGCCGAAGGAATAATGGTGGTGGTCTGCCACGGATCTTTGTTGCCGCCCTCGATCAATTTGAGGGTGCTGAGCACCTTGATCATGGCCGGCAGATCGTCTGATTCGCGGAAATACGGCGCACAGTCTTTCAGCGCTTTTTTGCCGTCCAGCATGATCAGCAGGCGGCGCTGCGTTGGGCTGAGCCCATGGGTTTTTTCGCTCAGTTCCGCCTGGCCGGCGACGGTCTTGTGGAACACTTGGTCTAGCATCGAAATACAACTCCCCTTGTACGGGCTTTGGGCCGCACACTACCCGCGAAAACATTGTCACCAGACCTTCAATTGTTTCTCTCCGCGGCAAACGCGTCAACGGCAAGTCGTTTGATTAACGACAATTTACGATCAAAGAAGTGACTGGCTCCCGGGATTACAACGATTGGCAATTCTTGCGGACGCGCCCAGTCCATCACGCTTGCCAAAGGCACAACATCATCCAGCTCACCATGCACCACCACTGTTGACGGATCGACAACAGGCACGGCAAATCGGCTGGTGGCCACGCCGGCTAAAAACAAATGATGATGATGCTCGCCTGCGCTTGCCTGCAATTGCTGCGCCGCTTGCGCAGCAACAAAGGCGCCAAAAGAAAAACCCGCGAGCTTGCGCACGCCGCCCTGCACATGGCCGCTTGCCCAAGCATACACAGCAAGAAAGTCCGCGGTCTCGCCAGTGCCCTCGTCAAACACGCCAGCGCTTGCGCCCACGCCGCGAAAGTTAAAACGCACGGCGGCAAGACCCACACTGTTTGCAGCGCGCGCCAGCGTAGTCACCACTTTGTTATCCATCGTGCCGCCAAACAGCGGATGCGGATGCGCAATCAGCGCAAAGCCGCGCGCTGGCCCATGCTCGGGCGCATCCAGCGCCACTTCGATGGCACCGGCCTGCCCGGCAATGCTTTCGCGCCGTGTGGTTGGCTTCATGGCGCAGCTTTACTTGAGCATCAGCCGCTCGACCACGCGGCCATGAACAATATGCTCGTTGATGATCTCATCGATATCATCCTCGTCCACATAGGTGTACCAAGTCTCTTGCGGGTACACGACCATCACCGGCCCTTCGTCGCAGCGGTCCAGGCAGCCGGCCTTGTTGATGCGGCAGGCGCCGGGGCCAGACAGGCCCAGCGCCTTGATGCGGCCCTTGGCATATTCCTGCAGCTTTGCGGCGGGATGATCTGCACAGCAGGCCTTGCCGCTGTCGCGCTGATTCAGACAAAAGAAGACGTGGTGTTTGTAGTAGCTCATGGTTTTTTCCAGCTGCGAAAAGTCAGTGCCGCCATCGCCGCAAACGGCCAAGCCGCCGCCAGCGCCTGGGTCAGCCCAAAAAAGTTAATGAAGCGGCCTTCATGCCAGCGCGTGAGCGTAGCGGCAAAGTAAGGATTATCGGGAATCGCATTGGCCAGCGCGAGCAGCAGCATCAGCGCGGCCACGCCCAGCAGCACCACCCAAGGGCGCGGCAGATAGGCCAGCAGCATGGCCGCGAGCACGCCCGCCAGCAGCGCGCCCTGCGCCCCGTCGGTCCACCATGCGAACAGCGACGCCGGGCCAAATTGCAGCGCACTGGCGATCGATTTGGCCACCACCGCGCCGGCCAACAGCAGCAGCAGCATGGCAAGGCGCGGCGCGGCAGGCTGCAGCACCATGCGGCCCAGCGCCAGCAAACCAACCAGGCCCACCCCGCCGGCCACCGATTCGAGCAAGGCAAATTGATCTGCCGAAAGCGCAGCGCTGGCATCAAACCAGCGCGCGGCAATCGGCACGCCAGAGGTAGACCCAACCCACTGCATTAATTCCGGCACAAACCTGCCGGTGACAAACGATGCTGAGACCGGATGCAACTGCGCCAGCATCCACAGCCCTACCAGTGTTTGCATAGCGCCGGCATGTGGCACAAAACACTGCGAAAAAAAGCGCTGCCAGCCCGGCTGGCTGGCCAGCAGCAGTGCCGCCAAGGCCGCGCCGATCGCGCCTACCGCACCGCCGATGGTGTTGGCAACCCAATCCGAAACCGCGGGTACGCGCATCGGCAAATACGTCTGGCAGGCCTCCATCGCCCAGGAGAACAGGCTGCAGCCCAGCACCGCAAGCAGCACCGCGGCCACGAGCGCGGCGCGGCTTTTGCCGGACGAAAGCCGCGCCGGCAGCGCAAGCACGGCCAAAAAACCCATGGGAACATACGCGGCAATATTCACGAGCCAGTCAAACCGCGTCAGATAGCGCGGCCAGGGATCGCGCATGAACGCCCAGGGATCAACACCACTGTCGCGCCAGCCACTGATCGGATTCAAGCTGGCAAACAGCGCAATCAGGGCGTAGGCCAGCAGTAGATAGGGCGCGGTTCTGCCACCGAAGAAAGACATGTACAAAGTGTAGACGCAAGCATAGACACGCCGCGCCGGCGGGCTGCTCTCTACAATCGGCGCTATGGACGCACCTCTTCACCGCCCGCTTCACAGCCCTTTTGCACTGAGCGCACAGGACTATGGGCTGCCCGAGGCGTTTGCTGTCCGCGTGGTCGCGGCCACCGGCTCGACCAACGCCGATCTGCTGGACCAGGCACGTGCCGGACAACTCGCTGACGGGCAGACGAGCCAAGTCGATGTGCTGATCGCCCATGCGCAAAGCGCCGGCCGCGGACGGCAGGGGCGCGCCTGGCTTGCGGCGCCGGGGACGAGCCTGCTGATGTCGGTGGGATGCGTGCGGCAGGCGAGCGCGGCGGACTTGGCCGGTATCACGGTGGCCTTGGGCGCGCGCGCGGCGCAGGTGCTAATCGGGCATGGTGTGCAAGCACAGGTAAAGTGGCCCAACGATGTGCTGCTGGAGGGTGCAAAGCTGGCCGGCATTTTGGTGGAAACCGTGACAACTCATGCCGGCTTGGCGATTGTGGCCGGGATTGGCGTGAACGGCATGGTGCCGCAGGCTGTGCGCGCCGCAACCGGCCGGCCCACGGCGGCGCTGCTGGATGTGTTGCCACTGACCGGCGGCCAAGCCGCACAGATCGGCCATGATCTTGCTATGGCATTTGCCGGCCTGCTAACCGCACCTGCGCTGCCCCAAACCATACGCACTGACCTAGCAAGCGCTTTTGCGTTGCTGGATGCATGCAAAGACCGCGCCGTGCAGGTACAGATCGACGGCAAGCCGCACGCGCAGGGCATCGCCCGCGGCGTTGATGCGCAAGGCGCGCTGCTGATCGAAACGCCGCAAGGCCTGCGCGCCTTTGCCAGTGGCGAGGTATCGGTGCGGTGGCAATGAGCGGCCAGGCGCAACTGTTGATCGACGCGGGCAACTCGCGCGTCAAGGCCGCGCTGCTGCATGCAGGTGTGCCGGGCGAAGTTGCGTCCTGGCCGCATGCGCAGATTGATGCGCTGCCCGCCTGGCTCACCGCACAAAAGCAACCGGTTAGCCATGCATGGATGGTCAGCGTTGCCTCTGAAGAATTGAACGCAGCAATACACGCGGCGCTGGCAGCAAAGGACATCACGCTCACGCGCTGGCGCGGCGCGCCATTGCCAAGCGGATTTCTCAACGCCTACGCAGCGCCCACACTGGGGCCGGACCGGCTGCTGGCCGCATTGGCGGCGCGGCGCGCGCACACAGCGCAAGTGCTGGTGGTTGCCAGTTTTGGCACCGCCACTACGGTCGACCTGGTGGCGGGCGATACATTTCGCGGCGGCGTGATCGCGCCCGGCATCGGTCTGATGGCGGCAAGCCTGGCGCAGAGCACCGCGCATCTGCCGCTGTCGCAGGGTCGCCTGGTGCCGGTGCCCGATAACACGCATGATGCGATCTACACCGGCATTTGCGCCGCGCAGCGCGGTGCGGTCACGCACATGCTGGATGCGGCCGCGCCTCTTGGCTCGCCGCAGCTAGTGATTTGCGGCGGCAATGCGGCTGCCATTGCGCCGGCGCTGCCGCCGCATGTACTGCTGCCGGATGCCGTGCTCAAGGGGCTCGCCCAGGTGGCAACCGCCAGCGCCGCGCCGAGCGCTTAAAATCCAGTGATGCGCGCGCTTCTTATCCTGCTGCTGTTGGCAAACCTGCTGTTCTTCGGCCTGAAGCAAGGCTGGTTTGGGCCAATGCTGCCGCAAACGGCTGAGCCGCAGCGGCTGCAAAACCAAATTTCTCCTGCCACGGTCAAAGTACTGACCGAGGCAGAAATGACCTCTGCCAGCAAAACTTATTCGGCCAAGTCCACCACCGCCCCAACCGGCAGCGCGGCGGCGCAAGCAAACGCCTGCCTGGAATGGGGCGGTTTTTCCGGGCCGGACGTGCAAAAGGCAGCGACGCTATTGGCAGGGCTGGATCTGGGCGCCAAACTCACGCGCAAGAGCCGTGAAGAAAAAGCGACCCATATGGTGCTGATGGGGCCGTTTGTGGAGCGGCCTGAAACAGAACGCAAAGCGGCAGAGGTGCGGCGCCTGGGCGTAACAGACGTGGCCGTGATTGAAAACGCGCAGGGCCGCTTTGTCTCCCTGGGCGTTTTTGTAAGTCAGCAGGGCGCGCAAGCGCGTCTGGCCGAAGTGCGCGGCAAGGGTGTCAGCTCGGCCAGGGTGTCCGAGCGCGAAACTGCGTTAACGCGCGAAGTCTTTCAGGTGCGTGATGTTGACGCAGCGCTGGATGGCAAGCTGCGCGCACTCTCCGGCCAGATGAACGGCGCGGCCTGGGTGGCCTGCGGCGCGTAAAACTGCAACACCCTCCTGTAATGCTGCGCTGAACTTTCAGACTGTTAAGCATCCAATGATGCACTGACCAAGATTTTGGAAAACCCCATGACGAAAAGTCAATTCTGGCGCTCTACCGTTGCTGTGCTGCTGTTTTTGGGCGCTTTTTCGGCGACCCACGCGGCGGATGATTTTCTGGAGCCAGAGCAGGCCTTCAAGTTCTCTGCCAAGAAACTGGACGATAAAACGCTCGAAGTCGCCTTTGACGTGGCCCCCGGCTACTACATGTACCGCGAAAAGTTCGCGTTCAAGGCAGATGGCGCCAAGCTGGGCGATGCACAGATTCCAGCGGGCAAGATCAAGTTCGATGAAACATTTCAGAAAGATGTTGAATCGCACCGCGGCCTGGTGCAGATCAAGCTGCCAGCAGGCAGCGCCGGCGCACCCTTCAATCTGGAAGTGACCTCGCAGGGCTGCGCAGACAAAGGCCTGTGCTACCCGCCGATGACAAGCGTGGCCAAGATCGGCGCGCAGCTTGCCGTGCTGCAAACCGCCTCTGGCGAAGCGGCGGAAAAGTTGCTCGCCGCCGCAGTGCCCGCCGCTGCTGCTGCAAGCCTGCCCGCCACCACTGAAAGCAGCGTGGCCGCAACCCGGCAAACCTCTGCCGCTTCCGGTGGCACAACGCTGTCGCGCATTGACACCGTGCTCAAAGAGCGCAACCTGCTGGCCGCAATCGCCCTGTTCTTCGGCCTGGGGCTTTTGCTTACCTTCACGCCCTGCGTGTTGCCGATGGTGCCAATTTTGTCTTCCATCATTGTGGGCGAAGGCAAGAGCATCACCAAGATGCGCGGATTTTCCCTGTCGCTGGCTTACGTGATGGGCATGGCCCTGGTGTACACCGCCGTGGGGGTTGTGGCCGGACTGATTGGCGAAGGGCTCACCGCGGCGCTGCAAAACCCGTGGGTGCTGGGCACATTCGCGGTGCTGCTCGTGATTCTGAGCTTTTCGATGTTTGGGTATTACGAGCTGCAGTTGCCCGCGTTCCTGCGCGACAAGCTCAACGACGCGCAAGGCAAGCAGCAAGGCGGCAAGTTTGCCGGCGTGTTTGTAATGGGCGCGCTTTCCGCCATTATCGTTGGGCCGTGCGTGTCCGCGCCACTGGCGGGCATTCTCACCTTTATCGCACAGACCAAAGACGCCGCTTTTGGCGGCACGGTGCTGTTTGCGATGGCGATGGGCATGGGCGTGCCGCTGCTACTGGTGGGCATTGGCGCAGGCTCAGTGCTGCCGCGCGCCGGCATGTGGATGGAATCGGTCAAGAAATTCTTTGGTGTGCTGCTGGTAGGCACCGCTATCTGGATGATCAGCCCGGTCATTCCCGCCTGGCTGCACATGCTGCTGTGGGCGCTGCTGCTCACCGGCTATGCCGGCTTTTTGCTGGTCAAAAGCGCAGCCGGCGCATGGCTACCTAAAACGGCCGGCGCGCTGTTTGCCGCGCTGGGCCTGATTCTGCTGCTGGGCCTTGCCTCCGGCGGGCGCGACATTCTTGCG
>JBJOQV010000083.1:0-2678 GCA_046049785.1 Pseudomonadota bacterium | reverse complement strand
ATTGAGCGTGCGGTGTTGCAGGTACTGGAGAGCCATCGCATTCTGGGCGAAAAAGTCGCGGGTGCGCCGGGCGTGTATGTGCGGCTGTCCGGTACGCGTGGCAAGCAAACCGCGGAATCGTTTGCCGGCCTGGCAAAAATCGCGGCGCTGGGCGTGAAAGTGAGCCAGGGCTGCGCCTATCACGGCGTGGCGCTCAACGTGGCGATGGATCTTGCGCCGTTTGGCCGCATCAACCCTTGTGGTTATGCGGGTTTGGCGACGAGAGACTTGGCTACACTGGGTATTGACACCACATTTGATGCAACCGCGGCACTGCTGTGCGAGCGTTTGGCGGCGCATCTTGAGCCTCGCAACACTTGATTGATGTGCGCGTACGCGCCGCCCCCACCCTAGCCCTCCCCCGCTGATGCGGGAGAGGGGACGAACATCGAATGCCGGATGACGCCTCCATGAGCCAATTGCCAGACACCGCTGAAAAACCCATTTACGACGCCACGGCCAAGCAAAAATCGCAGGCCAAGACCGCGCGCATTCCCATCAAAATTGTGCCAGCGGAAACGCTCAAAAAGCCGGAGTGGATTCGCGTGCGGGCCGGCAGCATCAACACGCGCTTTTACGAAATCAAGCAGATTTTGCGCGAACATAAGCTGCATACAGTGTGCGAAGAAGCCAGTTGCCCGAATATCGGTGAGTGTTTTGGCAAAGGCACGGCCACCTTCATGATCATGGGCGACAAGTGCACGCGCCGCTGCCCGTTTTGCGATGTGGGACATGGCCGGCCCGACCCACTGGACGCTGATGAGCCGCTGAATCTGGCCAAAACCATTGCCGCACTCAAGCTCAATTATGTGGTGATCACGAGCGTGGACCGCGACGATCTGCGCGATGGCGGCGCGGCGCACTTTGTCGATTGCATCAAAAAAACGCGCGAACTTTCGCCGGCCACCAAAATCGAAGTGCTGGTGCCTGATTTTCGCGGCCGCATGGATCGCGCCCTGGCGATTCTTGAGGCCGCACCGCCCGATGTGATGAACCACAACCTGGAAACCATTCCGCGTTTGTACAAAGAGGCCCGCCCCGGCAGCGACTATGCGCATTCGCTCAAGCTGCTGCAAGAATTCAAAAAGCGCGTGCCCGGCGTGCCCACCAAGAGCGGCCTGATGGTGGGTTTGGGCGAAACCGATGAAGAGATTTTGCAAGTCATGCGCGACATGCGCGCGCATGACATCGACATGCTCACCATCGGCCAATACCTCGCGCCCAGCGGTCACCACCTGCCGGTGCGCCGCTATGTACACCCCGATGTGTTCAACATGTTCGAGCAAGAAGCCGTGAAGATGGGCTTTACGCATGCCGCGGTGGGCGCGATGGTGCGCTCCAGCTACCACGCTGACGAGCAGGCGCATCAGGCGGGCGTGGTCGGCGTGATGTAAGGCGCCGCAGTACGTAATGAAGACCAAGACATTTATTGCAGCGATCGCCGCCGCGCTTGCCAGCAGCAATGCCTTTGCGCAGAGCAGCGCGGCAGATGCGCCGGTGATGACAGAAACCTCCATCATCATGCTGCACGCGGTGCGCACAGACTGCGCGGCACAGTTTCCGGCGCTCAAGGCCAGGCTGGACGAATCGTTTGCCAAGCTGCGGGCGCAGCATCAGGTGGCGTTTAGCACCGCAGAAGGTTCCACCGACTTTGATGCGCGGGTAGACCGCATGCGCAGCAGCATCGAGGCGCGCAAAGACCGGGCGCGCTACGAAGCGGTGTGCGCCAAACTGGCCGAAAGCGCGCAAAACTGGCGTTAAAGCACAGCACCGCGCGGCATCGGCATGTAAAGGCGCAGTATTCATGCGCTTTTCCAGGCCAAATATGCCCAAAACCCGCATGGATATTGCGTAACCCCTTTTAAAACCACACTAATCTATCGATTTCATGCACAGAATCGATTGGATTTATCGCCCGCCAGTCACCAAAATAAGAATAATTCTTATTTACGAGGTGCCTTCATGGCAAAGACAATCAGTTTTGGCGCGGTTCACATGAGCGTGGCCTTTGGCGTGGGCTACGCGATGACCGGCAGCGTAGCCGTAGGCGGCGCGCTCGCGCTGGTGGAGCCTGCGGTGAACACGGTGGCGTATTTCTTTCATGAAAAAATCTGGGCGCGGCGGCTACACGCCGATTGACACGGATCAGCCCTCTGCGAGCAGCTTCTCAATGATGGCGTGAAACTCCGCTTTATCCGGCGCGCCGACAAAGCGTTTGACGATCTGGCCTTGCTTGTTGACCAGGTAGGACGTGGGCGTAACTTTGGTGTCGTTCCAGGCTTTGGCGATTTCGCCTTTGGGGTCGAGCGACACCTTGAACGGCAGCTTGCGCGTTTCGACAAAGTTCAGCACGTAGTTAGGCGGGTCATAGCTCATGGCGACGGCCACGGTTTCATAGCCTTTGGGGGAATACTTTTTCCACGTATCCACCAGCATGGGCATCTCTTTCACGCACGTCACGCAGGACGTTGCCCAGAAGTTCACCAGCACGACTTTGCCTTTGAGTGCATCCGGTGTCAGCTTTTCACCCGTAATCGGGACAAAGGTGACAGGCGGGGCGGCAGCCGAAGTGGATTGCGCGCAGCCAGAGAGCATGCCAGTGCTAAACATCAGCCCGGTGGCTAGAATCGAGGCGAGGA
>JBJOQV010000082.1:0-2652 GCA_046049785.1 Pseudomonadota bacterium | reverse complement strand
TGATCACGGCTGCTTTCTTCGTGCTGCTGGCGGTGCTGTTTAGCCGGATCGTGGCCGATGAGATCAAGTACGCAGAAACAACCACAGGCTTGGGTATTCCGCGCTGGTGGTTTACGGCGGCGCTGCCTGCGCTGTGCATCGCTATTGCGCTACGCGCCGCGGGCTTGACTTTGCGCGCAGTAAAGCGGCGCGACAAAGAACTCAATTCATGATCGGCGCTGTTCTCTTTGCCGCGTTTCTGGGGTTGATGCTGCTTGGCGTTCCCATCAGCGTTGCGCTGGGTCTGGGCGGTGTGGTTGCCATAGCACTTTCCAACCTGGATACGCAGTGGTTCGGCCTGCTGGCCGCGCCGCAAAACGCGTACGCAAGCATCGCCAAATATCCGCTGCTTGCGCTGCCGATGTTCGTGCTGGTGGGTTGCATCTTTGACCGCTCCGGCGTCGCGCAGCGAATGGTGACCTTCGCACAGGCGTGCACCGGCCGCGCGCCGGGCATGCTGCCGCTGGTGGCGATTGTGGTGGCCATGGTGCTGGGCGGCATCTCGGGCTCCGGCCCAGCCAATGCAGCTGCGGTGGGCGGCGTGATGATCGCGGCGATGGCGCGCGCCGGCTATCCCGCGCCGTTTTCCGCCAGCGTGGTGGGCGCTGCGGCAGCGACGGATATTTTGATTCCACCGTCCATTGCGCTGGTGGTGTACAGCGTATCGGTACCGGGCGCATCTGTGCCTGCGCTCTTCGCGGCCGGCATGGTGCCGGGCATTTTGGCGGGCTTGGCGCTGATCGTGCCGGCGGTGTGGCTTTCACGCGCGCGCGGCTACGGTGCGCTTGAGCGCGATTTGCCGCGTCCGCCGTTTTGGCGCAGTCTTGGTGAGGCCGCATGGGGCCTTGCCGCGCCCGTGATCATTCTGGGTGGCATGCGCCTTGGCTGGTTTACGCCGACTGAAGCTGCTGCGGTTGCCGTGCTCTACGGTCTGATCGTCGGCACGCTGGTTCACCGGACGATCCGGTTTCAAGACTTGTACGGTATTTTTCGTCAAGCCGCGGAGATTTCGTCGGTCATCATGATCGTCATGGCGCTCGCCGGGATTTTTGCTTACGCAGTCAATACGCTTGGTATGGCTGATCCACTTGTAAACGCGGTGAAAGCAAGCGGCCTTTCCAGCGGCGGCACGCTGGCCTTGCTGATGGTTGTGCTGCTCGTTGTTGGCATGTTTCTGGATGGCGTATCCATCTTTTTGATTTTTCTGCCGCTTCTTTATCCGCTGATGCTGGCGTTTCAGTGGGATCTGGTGTGGTTCGGCATTTTGCTGACCATGATGGTGGCGATTGGCCAGTTCACCCCGCCAATGGCGGTGAACCTGCTGGTGGCCTGCCGCTTAGCCAAGGTGCGGATTGAGGCGACTGTGCCGCATGTGCTGTGGCTGGTTGCGAGTTTTTTGGCGGCGACCGTGCTGGTTGCCATGTTTCCGCAATTGGCGCTGTGGTTGCCCAAGAGCCTGGGTTATTAGTGTGAATCATCAAAGGAGAGTCATGATGAAACGTCGTTTGATTCTGCAGGCTGCTACCGCGGCGCTGGCAGTGCCGCGTTTTGCCTTCGCGCAAAGCGCGTACAAGGCCGAGTACAAGATGAGCACGGTGGTGCCGCCTGCGTTTGCATGGGGCAAGGGCGGCGAGATTTTCGCGACGTTGGTACGCGAGCGTACGGCTGGACGCATCAATATCAAACAGTATCCAGGCGCGTCCCGGGTGCAGGGCCAGCAAGACCGCGAGTTTTCTGCGATGCGGCAAGGCACGATTGACGTGCTGTGCGGCGCGCCGATCAACTGGAGCGGCACGGTGCGCGACTTTGGCATGTTCACCCTGCCATTTCTGATGCCGGATCACAAAGCCTACGACGAAGTGGTCAACTCAGAATTCATGAGCAAAGACTACTTTGAGATTGTGCGGCGCTCCGGAGCCGAGCCGCTGGCGGTCGGTGAAACGGGTTACCGGCAGCTTTCCAATTCCAAGCGGCCGCTGCTCAAGCCGGACGATCTGAAGGGTTTGAAAATCCGCGTGGTCGGTAGCCCGATGTATGGCGAGATCATGAGTGGCATGGGCGGCAATCCGACCTTCATGAGCTGGGCCGATGCACAGCCCGCGCTGGCCTCCGGCGCGGTAGATGGACAGGAAAATCCGCTTGAGGTGTTTCTCGCGGCCAAGGTGCACACGCTCGGGCAGAAGTATGTCACCAAATGGAATTACTCAAACGACATCTTGCTGTTTGCGATTGCCAATCCAATTTGGCAAAGCTGGACGCCGGCCGATCAGAAAATCGTGCGCGAAGCGGCGCAGGACGCGGCCAAGCAGCAAACCGCTTTAGTGCGTAAGCTGTTCGCAGAAGACGTTGAGCGCGTCCGTGGCCTGGGCGTAGAGGTGCATGTACCCACACCGGCAGAGATGCAGCAGTGGCAGATCGCTTGCCGCCGCGTGTATGCGCGCTGGAAGGCGCAAACCAATCCCGGCATGATCAGCAAGATCGAAGAAATTGTTGCCGCGAGCCGCAAGCGTTGATGCGCGTCGCTAAACAACCGGCGGGTAGCCGCCTGCCGATTGACGATTCGTTGTTTTTCAAACTTGTGCGGCTGATCAACCTGACCGCACGCCCTTTTCA
>JBJOQV010000081.1:0-3482 GCA_046049785.1 Pseudomonadota bacterium | reverse complement strand
GTTCATACGTTCAAATCACTTTGCTCGCACAGGTGCCCTCACCCTAACCCTCTCCCGCGCGCGGGAGAGGGGATTGAAGCTCTGCGCATATTGCTGCGTCACTAAGGATTGGCTACACCGCTGATCACATGCCCCGTGGGCGAGACTTCCGCCGCTGGCGTGCAATGCCGCGTCTGATCGTCAAAGAAAAAGTCCGGCTCAAACTCGCGCAGAAAATCGCGCTTCTCCAAACCGCCTAGAAACATGGCTTCGTCCACCGCGATGTTCCAGCTCATCAGCGTGCGGATCGCGCGCTCATGTGCGGGCGCGCTGCGCGCGGTGACAAGCGCAGTACGAATATGCGTGGGCACGGAGTTGCCAGAGAGTGTTTGCAGGCGATGCAGCGCCGACAGAAGCGGTGCAAATGGCCCCGGCGGTAGCGGCTGCGACGCGCGGCTGCGTTCATGCGCATGAAAGGCCACCAAGCCTTCGCTTTGGTACACCCGCTCTGCTTCATCGCTGAACAGCACCGCGTCACCGTCGAATGCGATGCGGATTTCATCGGGATGGCTTTCCGCCAGTTTGCGTGAATCCGGGTACACGCGCGCGGCCGGAAAGCCCGCGGCCAGCGCATTGCGCACATCCTCTTCTTTGGCAGACAAAAACAGATTGGCCTTGAGCGATTTGAGATAGCTGTACGGCGGCCGCCCGCGCGTGAACACGCCGCGCTCAATCGCCAGGCCCGCGGTTTTGGCGCTATGAAACATGCGCAGCCCGCTCACCGGATCGTTGCGCGAAAGAATCACCACCTCCACCCGGTGCGGGTCTACGGCATTGAACGCCAGTAGCTTTTTCACCAGCGGAAAAGCCACACCCTCCTTGGCCGGAATCAGCTCGCGCTCGCGCTGCAAGGCCACATAGGCTTCTTCGCCCTGCGCCTCATACACGCGGTTTTCTTCTTCAAAGTCGAACAGCGCGCGGGAAGACACCGCGACGACGAGTTTGTTTTCGAGTGTGAGGGCCATAGTCAGTACGCTACCGCAAAAACAGCCGGTACACCGGATTATCCGTCTCATCCCAATGCCGGTATCCCAGCGTTTTCAAAAACGCCTTGAACTCTTTTTTCTCATGCGCGGGCACTTGCAGACCAACCAAAATCCGGCCGTAGTCTGCGCCGTGGTTGCGGTAGTGGAACAGACTGATGTTCCAGCCCGGTCGCATCAGGCTCAGGAACTTCAGCAGCGCACCGGGGCGTTCCGGGAATACAAAGCGCAGCAGCCGTTCTTCCCGGGCCAGCGCTGAATGCCCACCCACCATGTGGCGGATATGGCTTTTGGCCAGCTCATCATCCGTCAGGTCGAGCGTGGGAAAGCCGGATTTTTTGAACGATGCCGCAAGCGTGCGTGCTTCATCGCGCTTGCTGATTTGCACACCCACAAAGATATGCGCGGCCTTGGCGCCGCTGATGCGGTAGTTGAACTCCGTCACATTGCGCGGGCCGACGGATTCGCAAAAGCGTTTGAAAGCGCCGCGCTCCTCTGGCAGCGTCACGGCAAACACGGCTTCACGCGCCTCGCCCACTTCGGCGCGCTCGGCTACAAAGCGCAATCGGTCAAAATTCATGTTGGCGCCGCAGGCAATCGCCACAAAGGTTTTGCCTTTGCATTTATGGGTTTCCACGTACTGCTTCACGCCGGCAACCGCCAGTGCGCCGGAGGGTTCCAGAATGCTGCGCGTATCGGTAAACACGTCTTTGATGGCGGCGCACGTCGCGTCTGTGTCGACGCGGATATATTCATCCACATACTGCTTGGCCAAACGATAGGTTTCATTACCCACCAGCTTGACCGCGGTGCCGTCGGCAAACAGGCCCACTTCGTGCAACTGCACGCGTCTGCCGGCGGCGACACTTTGCGCCATCGCGTCTGAATCTTCGGTCTGCACGCCGATGACTTTGACTTCCGGCCTTACTTGCTTGATGTAGGCCGCGACACCCGCAATCAAACCGCCGCCGCCGATAGCGACGAACACGGCGTCCAGCGGACCTTGATGCTGGCGCAAAATTTCCATGCCCACGGTGCCCTGGCCGGCGATGACATCTGGGTCATCAAACGGGTGCACAAAAGTGAGCTTGTGTTTTTTCTCCAGTAGCAGCGCGTGCTGGTAGGCGTCAGAGTAGCTTTCGCCCTGCAGCACCACCTGCGCGCCACGCGCCCTGACGGCATCAATCTTCACGCCGGGCGTGGTGACGGGCATCACAATGGTGGCCTTGCAGCCCAGCTTCTGCGCCGCCAGCGCCACGCCTTGCGCATGGTTGCCGGCGGATGCTGCGATCACGCCGCGCTTAAGCGCCTCTTTGGGCAAGTGCGCCATTTTGTTGTACGCGCCGCGCAGCTTGAAACTAAATACCGGTTGCTGGTCTTCGCGCTTGAGCAGCACGTGGTTGTTCAGCCGGGCAGACAGTTGGGGGGCCGGTTCCAGCGGGCTTTCAATCGCCACGTCGTACACGCGGGCGTTGAGGATTTTGCGTAGATAGTCTTGTCCCATGGAGTTCGTGGCCGGTTTAACCCGCGTTTTCACGGGTTTATCTTTTAGTGGCTTGCAATGCGCAGGTACGCCGCAATGTCAAAATGGCATTTTACGTGTTCGGTTTAAGGGTTTCCTTGGAACAAACAATTCATCAGGCGGTGCAGTGGCTCCTGGATGCGGCATCGATTCCGCAGGCCGGGCTGTCGGCGGTGTTTATCGTTGCGCTGGTATCGGCCACGCTCTTGCCGATGGGCAGCGAGCCGGTGTTATTTGCCTACGTGAA
This sequence comes from Pseudomonadota bacterium, assembly GCA_046049785.1. Taxonomy (GTDB): domain Bacteria; phylum Pseudomonadota; class Gammaproteobacteria; order Burkholderiales; family Burkholderiaceae_C; genus JBJOQV01. The sequence goes on along the minus strand of JBJOQV010000081.1, from coordinate 691 downwards.
GCTCAGTCCGCATATGTTTTGGATTGCGGTGCTGGTGGCGACTACGGGCAACAGCATTGGCGGCATGATTAATTACTGGATCGGCTATGGCGCGCATGAGGCGATTGCCAAAGACAAGCATGCACCACGCGCGCTCAAGTGGTTTGAGAAACTCGGCCCCAAGGCCTGCTTCTTTTCTTTTTTGCCGGGTATCGGTGACCCGCTCACGGCCGTGGCAGGTTATCTCAAACTGCCCTGGCTGCCTTGCCTGCTGTGGCAGACGGCGGGCAAGTTCACGCGCTATGTGGTGATGACCGCCGCGCTGCTGTGGATTCCAAACAGCTTTTGGAAAACGATTCTGGGGCCGTTTGCGAGCTGGTTTTTCGGTAGTTAACTTGCTTGGCGGTGCTGATAAGTCGCATCCAAACGCTCTGCAATGTAGCGCGCGCCAGTGGTGGGTGCGTAACGCGCCGGGCGCTGCGTGCTCACGCAACTGGGCAGCACTTCAACCTGCGCATCTGGGTTAGGGTCAAGAAAAAACGCGATCGAGTAGCGCTCCTGCGCGGGCCGCAACACGCGGTGCGGGGTAGATACATACACATCGTTGGTCCAGCGCATTAAACAATCACCGATATTGCAGATCAGCGCGCCATCGATATGCGGCGCATCCAGCCAAGTGCCGTCGCGCTGGCGCACTTGCAGGCCGGCCACG
>JBJOQV010000080.1:0-2984 GCA_046049785.1 Pseudomonadota bacterium | reverse complement strand
AGGCAAAAATGGCTCAAAACCCGCATGGATATTGCGTAGTCGATATGTGGGAAGTGGCTTCTAGCTAAACCACTGTGCCACTGTCCACAGCGCCACCACCGTCATCCACAGCACGGTTGCGCGCCACACCAAGCCAACACCGCTGCGCATCGCGGAGAGCGTCGGTTCGATGCCGGACCAGTCGAGTTTGTTTTCCGCAAGCGGCTGCGCCGGTGGGCCGATTTCCACGCCAATGGCGCCGGCACCGGCAGACACCAGCACGGCGCGCGTGTCATTGCCAAAACGCAGCGCGCGGTTGCGCCACAGGTGCATTGCATCTTCAAAGTTGCCGACGATGGCAAAGGCCAGCGCAGATAAGCGCACCGGCACCCAGTCCAGCACTTCAAACGCCTGGCGCGCAAACGCGCCGAATTTTTCACCGCCGCTTTCGCCGCTGCTCCACGCGCGTGCCACATACTCGCTCATGCGGTACAGCAGCGCACCGGTTGGCCCCGGCAGTACGGCAAACCAGAACATGGTGCCAAATACGGAGCGGTGCGAGGACACGAGGCCCTCTTCGATCGCGTGCGCTATCACCTGCGGCATGGAGAGCGACTGCACGTCCAGTGGCTGCTCGCGCCCGGTGCGCCATTGCGACAGCGCTTTGCGCGCGGCATCGATATCGCCGGCCTCGGCGGCCTTTTCGATCTCCGTAAAGTGATGCGAAAAGCGCCGGAAGCCGAGTGTGAACACGAGGGCGAGCACGTTCACGCAAAACCCCAGCACCGGATGAATCCGGTCGGCCAGCCACCAAATGCCTACGGTTACCGCCATCAGGCCGATCATGAACAGCCACCAGGCGGTTTGGCCGTGCTGCTGCTCGCCGGCGTTGAAGGTCTTGGAAAACCAGTGCGTAAGCGCGCGCATGCCATCCCACACGGGATTGTGATGCGGCACCGGGCGGCCCTGTTCAATCAGCAGCGCAAGCAGGAGAGCGGCGAAATCCATGCACTAAGTGTAAGCGCAGAGCGGTTTTGACGGTGTCACAGGCACATGCCGGTTTACGCAGACAACAGCCTGTAGAGGTTACGGATCATCCCGGCTGTAGCGCCCCAGATAAACCGTTCCACGCCGTTGTCGTCATACGGCATGGCCGTGAACTGGCGCTCACCGATCGGCGTGGCAAACGCGCGGCGCTGGTGGTTGGCGGGATCCATCAAAAACGCCAGCGGCACTTCAAATGCGGCGGCCACTTCAAACGCATCGAGCGTGAGCGAAAAATCTGGCACGACAAAGCCCACTATGGGAGTGACGTTGTAGCCGGTTACGGTTTGATACTCCGGCAGCTCGCCAGCAAGCTCGATGTGCGTCGCCGCTATGCCAGTTTCTTCCGCCGTTTCGCGCAGCGCCGTGGCGTACAGATTTTCATCCCCCGGATCACGCCGGCCACCGGGAAAACTGATCTGCCCGGCATGATCATGCAAATGGCTGGTGCGCTGCGTCAGCAGCACCGTGATGCCGCAGGCGCGCATCACCAGCGGCACGAGCACGGCTGCCTCGCGCGGGATGCGGCCGGGAAACAGCCCGCCGTCGCCGCGCGTTTCGGGCTCCCACGCGGGCGGGTTTGCCAGACGTGCTCGTAACGCCGCTTCGGTCAGCTGCTGCGCATGCACCGGCGGCAAATCAGAGCCCACAGACACGATGCGCGCGGCCTTCGGGTCGACAATGCGGATCTTGTCCAGGCTGATGGGCGATTCACTCATGATGCGTTCTGCATAAGTTTCAAGCATAGCGGCTTGCGGTGCCTGAGCGCTTGCGCCAAGAAAAAGGGGCTCACGCGGAGCCCCTTTTTTGCAGCGGAAAAGTTCAGCAACGCGCGATTATTCGTCGCGGTTGTAGGACAGCTTTTCCTTGATGCGCGCTGCCTTGCCGGTGCGGCCACGCAGGTAGTAGAGCTTGGCGCGGCGCACATCGCCCTTGCGCTTGACTTCAACCGAAGCCAGCAGCGGCGAGTAAGTTTGGAAAGTACGCTCAACGCCCTCGCCGGAGGAAATCTTGCGCACGATAAACGAGCTGTTCAGGCCGCGGTTGCGCTTGGCAATCACCACGCCTTCATAGGCCTGCACGCGCTTGCGGTTGCCTTCCACCACGTTCACGTTCACCACCACGGTGTCGCCAGGGGCAAACTCGGGCACCGGACGTTTTTCAGTCAGGCGGGCCAGTTCTTCTTTTTCAAGTTGTTCGATGATGTTCATCGGTGTAGTTCCTTTTTGCCATCGTGCGTCTGCCTGTTTTTGATGTTGGCACCGCAGAGGATGGAGTTAAAACCAAGCGCAGAAACTTCACTGCGCCTTCTTTGCACCTGCGGGCAAGCCCGCAAGCTGCGCTTCGTCATGTGCGCTGAGCATTCCCTGCGCACGTGCCTTGGCGATTAAATCCGGCCTGCGCGCCGCGGTTTTCACCAAGGCCTGCGCACGCCGCCACTGCTCAATCTGGGCATGGTGACCGGACAGTAATACGTCCGGCACCGCCACGCCCGCATATTCTTCCGGCCGGGTGTACTGCGGGCAATCCAGCAGGCCGGCCACAAACGACTCCTGCTCCGCAGACTGCTCATCACCCAGCACGCCCGGCAACTGGCGGATGATTGCATCCATCAGCATCATGGCCGGCAACTCGCCGCCAGACACCACAAAATCACCTGCCGATACTTCTTCGTCCACGCACCGGTCAATCAGGCGCTGGTCAACACCTTCGTACCGACCGCACAGCACAATCAGGCCACTGCCTGCCGACCACTGCGCAACCCGCTCGTGCGTCAGCGGCGCGCCTTGCGGGCTCATCAGCACCACCGGCGCTGCGTCGCTCCTGGCGGCCTTGGCGGCGTTGATGGCGGCCTCAAGCGGCGCGGCCATCATCACCATGCCGGGGCCACCGCCAAAGGGCCGGTCATCCACGCGGCGGTAGGCATCGGCCACAAAATCACGCGGGTTCCAGCACGTCAG
>JBJOQV010000079.1:0-3302 GCA_046049785.1 Pseudomonadota bacterium | reverse complement strand
CAGACAGATGATTGCGTTGCGCGAGCGCATCTCTGCGCCAGCGCGCGCGGCCGCCACCGAACAGCTGCAGGCACATCTGAACGCCTGGCTTGCACACCGTGCGCCGCGCGCCGGCACGATTGCACTGTACAGCCCGCACCGCGGCGAAGTGGACTTGTGCAACTGGGCGCGAACCCGGCCGGAAAGCTTTGCGCTACCGGTGGTCGCCGGTAAGGCGCAGCCGCTTGTGTTTGCCGCATGGCGGCCGGACGAGCCGGTGACGCTTGACCAATACGACATTGCAGTGCCGGCAGTGCAGCGCATGGTGCGGCCGGATGTGCTGCTGATCCCTTGTGTTGCATTCAGTGCGGCGCGCGTGCGGCTTGGCTACGGCGCGGGTTATTACGACCGTACCCTGGCGGCACTTGCGCCGCGACCGCTTGCAGTAGGCGTAGCCTTTGCCGCACAACGCTGCGATTTCGAGGCCGCCGCGCACGACATCGCTTTGGACGCCATCATCACCGAGTGCGGCGTGGTTTGACGGTTGGTTTTGATGCTGTTTTGCGCACTGCCTTTTGCGCGGTTTTTTTTGCAGGCTTTGCGGCTTTGGCGTTGGCCGCCGTCAGCGCCGCCTGCATGGCCAGCCTTGCCCAAGGCGCCATCAGATGCGGCGCATCCATCGCGTCGGGCGGCACTGTCCAATAAGACATTTCAATGGGCCGGTGCTTGCCGTCATAGATGAAGGGCTCGCAGCCGCCCTGGGCAAAACTGGGCTTGGTCTGCGCGTCCACCTTCAGATACAGGCGCTCCCAGGCGATGAGTCCGATCGACAGACCGTCGCATGAGATTCCCCAGCCGCCAAACATTTTGCGTGCACGCACATTACCCAGCGGAGCGAGTAGTTCAAGCACATGGGCCACAAAGGGATCGATTGCGGCAGGCATGGCCAACAGGTCTAGTCGAGATAGTATTTGCGCGGATCAACGCCGTAAGCGCCAATCGGCAAGCCGCGCAGGATGTAGATGGTCTTGCCGGCTGCATCCGTGGGCCGGTACAGCAGATCGCGCTCAAACGGCGCGCTGATGGCCGATTTGTCCGGCAACGTCAGCACCAGAACACGCGGTTCAAGCCGCCGGATGGGATTGTGGCCGGTGACCGCGGCCACTTCGCCGCTTGAAAGCTCTACCAGCGAGCCGATCGGAAACACGCCGATGGCCTGGATAAATTGCTCCATCATCGCTGCATTAAAGCGTGCGGCGCTCGTGCGCTGCATCTCGCGCAGCGCGTCATAGGTGGAAAGCGCGAGTGCATAGGGCCGCATCGATGTCATCGCGGCCACCGTGTCAACAATGCCGGCCATGCGGCCAAATGTGCTGATCTTGTCGTCGACTAGACCCTGCGGATAACCGCTGCCATCGGCGCGCTCGTGGTGATGCAAAATCGCCAGCCGCACGTCGGAATCCAGCCGGCGGTCTGATTCCAGCAGCTCAACACCCAGCCGCACATGTTCCTGCGCTTGTTGCCACTGCACGTCGTTGAGCGGGCCGGGGGTTGCGAGCACGGCTTTGTCGACCTTGATCTTGCCCATATCGAGCAACATGCCGATCATGCCCAGCTTGATCAGCCCTTCACGCGAATAGCCGATGTGCCGGCCAAAGGTCATCATGAACACCGCGGCCTTGATCCCGCGGCTGAAGGCGCCGGGCTCATGCTCGCGCATGCGCGTCATCCACATCGCGGCATTGGGGTCGGTGAGCACGGTGTTCACGAGCTCGGCCATCGAATCTTCCAACTCTTCCAGCTGCAGATCGGATTGCAGATCAACGTCCGCATACATGCGGTCCACCGCCGCTTGCACGCTGCCGATATTACGCTGCGCCTTGGCAAGAGCTTCCTTGCTGATGGGCGGCGCCGGCGGGTAGCGCGTCAGGTCTTCTGCGGAGCCTACAAATTTAGGATTGCGCGATTTGGGAACCGGCTTTGGCGTACCGTCTACCGGATTGCGCAAGTCATGCCAGAACTTACGCAAGCGCGTCCAGCCGCGCGATGCACTGATGACCAGCGCGCCAACATTTGGCGGCGCCAGTTCGGGCAGCGCGACGGTGCCGCCCGCAGCAGGGCGAGCCAGCGTGCCGCCAGGCTGAAAGTCCTGCTTGAGCGCATCGATGAGGTTAGGTGCCTGGCCTTCATCGGCGTAGATGACAAGCTTGCGGTCTTCCGGCCGTGGCGGCCGCGTTGGCGTAGGACTTAGTACAGCCTTAGCATCACCAACAGAGCCGTTGACAAGCTGCAGCACGAGTGCATCAGAGCGGCGCGGATCGACATAGACTTTTTCGCACAGCGCACGCATTTGCTCGACGGCGGCATCGTCCAGCAAAAACCCCTGAAGCAGAAACGGCGTGTCTTTCCAGGGCCGGTCGAGCTGGGCGACAAACAGCCCAGCGCGCAAATCCTGCACCGGCATTTCAAGCAACGAAGGGTCCTGCGCGGCCAATCCAGCACCTGCTCTATTCAACAAATCAGATGAATACTATCGCAGACCCGTCAGTACGCTAAGCGTTGGCCCCGCTTGATTTAGGGTATAGAAGTGCAAACCCGGACATCCAACGCTCACCAATTGCGAAACAAGGTCAACCACAACCTCGGTGCCGAAGGCGGAAGTTGCGGCAGTGTCATCGCCATAACCCTGCATCTTCAGGCTGATCCAGCGCGGGATTTCAGCGCCGCACGTCTCGGCAAAGCGGGAAATCTTGGAAAAACTGTGAATCGGCATGACACCGGCCATGATTGGATGGCGGTCAATGTCCACTCCGCGTGCTGCCACTTCGTCAACAAAATGAAAATACGCGTCGGAGTTGTAAAAAAGCTGCGTAATCGCGCCGGTCGCGCCGGCTTTCATCTTGTCGACAAAATGCTGCAGGTCTTGCTGGGCATTGCGTGCCTGCGGGTGATATTCGGGATAGGCTGCCACCCACACCTCAAACGCATCGCCATAGTGCGCGCGGATGAAGCTCACCAGATCGGCCGCATAGCGGAACTCGCCGCCCAAGCCATAGCCAGAAGGCAAGTCACCGCGTAGAGCGACAAGCTTTTTGATGCCAAGCTGCTGATAGCCATCCAGCAGGGCGCGCACGCTGTCCCTGGATGCGCCGATGCATGAGATATGCGGTGCCACCACGCGGCCCTCTGCATGGATTTCGTGCACGGTCTGTACGGTGCCGTGATGGCTTGAACCGCCCGCGCCGTAGGTGACAGAAAAGTAGTCAGGGCGCGCGACATCAAGCTGCTTGCGCACATCGGCCAGTTTCACGTGGCCTTCAGGC
>JBJOQV010000078.1:0-2721 GCA_046049785.1 Pseudomonadota bacterium | reverse complement strand
TTCTCGCGCATGAGGGGCGAGGGCCTGTGGGCCGACATGATCAGGCAGCGCTTTGACAAGCATGCCGCCAAGCACGGACTGAATCGCCTGCGCTACCCGGTGGATGCCGGCAAGTTTGACGCGGCGCTGCTGTCTGGCCAGCAAAGTCTTTGGTAGCCGGCTCCGCGCGTGATTCAGCGCAAAAAAATCAACTTGAAAATTGCTTTACGCAATATCCATGCAGGTTTTGGGGCAAAAATGCTTGAAAACCCGCATGGATATTGCGCTATGCCACTGCCAATCGCTTCAGTTTGATCGCAGCGCATGTGCTTTAGACCTGCCATGAAACAAATGCACAGAGCACTGCATCGTGGCGCAACCTACCCTGAACTGGCTAAATGCGTTGCAGCACTGCATCGTCATGCGGTGCGCGTAACCAAGCGCGGCATCGAATCAGTTAGAGTGCGTTATCAAAGCAATAAACTTAGATCTGCCAATTGTTCAGCAGGCCGACAATAAAGGGATAACAAGCATGCGCAGTTCTTTTTTGCGGTTAGCGAGGAATGCGCTCGGCATCGCCGGGCTGATGTTCTCCAGCTTTGTCTTTGCGGCGGGCAGCGCGGCATCAACTGCTGCGGAAGTCACGCTCACACCAATTCAAACCCTGCTGATCATGCTGTGCGCAGCTTTGGTGTTTTTTATGCAGGCGGGCTTTGCGCTATTGGAAAGCGGACTATCGCGCGCCAAGAACGCCATCAATGTGCTGATGAAAAACTATCTGGACATGTGCTTCGGTGCCGTGGCCTTCTTCGCTATTGGTTATGGCTTGATGTACGGTACAAACCCGACCGGCTGGTTTGGTACGGACGGGTTCTTGCCCAATGGCGCATCCCTGAGCACTTACACCAATGTGCTGTACGCCATGATGTTTGCCGCCACCGCTGCAACGATTGTGAGCGGCGCGATTGCCGAGCGCACGCATTTTCGCGCCTATATCTGGGGCTCGATCATCATTACGGCGATCATCTATCCCATCTTCGGTAGCTGGGTCTGGGGTCCGGGCGGCTGGCTGGCCAAGCAGGGTTTTGTGGACTTTGCCGGCTCGACCGTTGTGCATGCCGTCGGCGGCTGGTGCGCGCTGGCAGCGCTGATCGTGGTGAAGCCGCGCCTGGGCCGCTTCGCGCCCAATGGTGAGGTGCGCGATATTCCAGGCCATAACTTGTCTGCCGCGGCGCTTGGCGCTCTGATCCTGTGGCTGGGCTGGTTTGGCTTTAACGGCGGCAGCGCGGTGAGTGCTGGGCTGCCGATAGAGAGTATCGGCAAGATTGCACTGAATACGCATTTGGGCGGCGCGGCCGGTGCGCTTGGCGCGCTGCTGGCCATGCGGCTGTTTGGATCGCATACGCTGTTGACGGTGACGCTGAATGGTTCAGTCGCAGGGCTGGTTGCAATTACTGCCGGTTGCCATGTGATGGAGCCCATGTTCGCGATCATCACTGGCTTTATTGCGGGTTTTCTCACCTCCGTAGCTGAAGCGTTCCTGCTGCAGATTCGGCTGGACGATGTGGTCGGTGCCGTCGCCGTGCATCTGGTGGGCGGTATCTGGGGCACGCTGGCTGTTGGGCTGTTCACGCACGGCCGCTACTTTGATTTGCAACTGATCATCGCGCAGCTCACCGGGATTGTGGCTGCCGGGCTGTGGACGTTCCCGCTGGCCTTCATCATGTACAAGGCGCTGGACACATTGATTGGCCTGCGCGCCACGGCCCAGCAAGAGCAGCGCGGACTGGATTTCTCGGAGCATTACGAGGCGGGCTACCCCGAGTTCCAGCGCGATATTGTCCATCGCGGGCGTGATTCTTGAGCCAATACCAATGAGCGCCTACCTCGATACTCCGCAAGCGATCAAGCGCCGCCGCGCGTTCATGCACGCGCTTGTACCGCTGATTGGCAAGGAAAAATCCTTGCAGACCGTCGCGTTGTGGGAGGAAACCCTGGGCTCAGACCAGCCGCTGCTGCGCGGCATTCCCGCGTTTGTGAACCTGGCGGTGGGCGAGCTTGAAATTGCCGCCCAGCCCAAAGACCTGGCCTACGCACTGATGCAAAGCTTGGGCACCGCAGACAGCGAATTGCCGCCCGACCCAAAATCGATTCTTGCAAGCGGTGCCGGGGCTAAGCCCGCGTCACCGGCGGCCCAGTCGCGCCGCGCCAGTGATGCTGCTGCCGGCGAGCAAGTTGAACCGATCAATGCCACCCTGGGGGCATTGCTGCTTGCACTGGTTGATGGGGTGGGGCGCACTGATCGAAGTGCCCAAAAATACGCAGTGGATCAGTTCATTTCTGCTGCCGATTCGGCTGCGATTGCGGCCGATTTGAAGAACCTGCTGAACGGAAAATCCTCGAACTTGCAGGGCAAGTACAGCGAAAAGCAGGCTGCGTCACTGGTTAACACGCTCTACATCCAGATTGCCAATGCTGCCGGCCCGGTGAGTGCGGACCGTATTTTGACGCAGGCTGTTACGCAGGTGGAGGCCAGCCCCGCCGGGTTTCGTTTCGCGCCGCGAGCGCTGCTCTAGCGGCGATTGGCTGGGGACGTGCCGCGCTGTAAAGTCTATTCGGCTGCCAGCGCTTCAAATCCATTGCGTTGCTGGTTCGTAAGACTGCGCGCCAGATCAAGCAAGACTTGATCCGTGTACGGCTTGACCAGGTAATGGTCCACGCCAGCGGCTTTTGCCATATCGC
>JBJOQV010000077.1:0-2783 GCA_046049785.1 Pseudomonadota bacterium | reverse complement strand
TCTGGTGATCGAGGCGAGCCTTACCGGCGAATCGTTTCCGGTGGAAAAGCGGCCAGGCATTGCGCGCGCCGACGCGCCGCTGCCGCAGCGGCGCAATTGCGTGTTTCTGGGCAGCTCGGTGCGCAGCGGCACAGCCACCGTGCTGGTGGCGCGCACCGGCCGCGCGACGCAGATGGGTGAAGTAGCCGGCCGGCTTATCACGAACCAGCCGGAAACCGATTTTGCCCGGGGGGTGCGCCATTTTGGCGAGTTGCTGCTGCGCGTAATGATGCTGGTGGTCATTGCGGTGCTGGTGGCCAATCAGCTGCTGGGGCGGCCCGCGATTGATTCGCTGCTGTTTGCCATTGCGCTGGCCGTGGGCCTTTCGCCCGAGCTGTTGCCCGCGATTGTCAGCGTTTCGCTGGCGCGCGGCGCGCGTGCGCTAGCCGTGCAAGGCGTGCTGGTGCGGCGGCTGGATGCAATCGAAGATTTGGGCGGCATGGATGTGCTGTGCACCGATAAGACCGGTACCTTGACCGTGGGCGTCATGGTATTGCAGGCGGCGATGGATGCGGATGGCGCGAGCTCAAGCCGGGTGCTGCAAATGGCTTATTTGAACGCCGCGTTCGAAACCGGTATCGATAATCCGATGGATGCTGCGATCGTGCAGGCCGGTGAAAAAGCTGATTTGCATACGGCGCGCTGGACCAAATTCGATGAGATTCCGTACGACTTTGTGCGCCGCCGCCTGACAGTGGTGGTCGCGCAGGAGGGTGATAGCGGTCATCATCACATCATCTGCAAAGGCGCCTTTGACAACGTACTTGCGGTATGCACAAGCGTTATGCGCAGCGATCAGATTGTGCCGCTTGATGAGGCCACGCGCGCGCGACTGGCGGCGCTGGTGCGAGAGCAGGGCACGCGCGGTGTGCGCGTGCTGGCGCTGGCCACGCGGCGCGTTCCGGTAAAACATGACTACACCGCAAAAGACGAAGCTGATCTGACGTTCAACGGCTTTTTGTACTTTTCTGATCCGCCCAAAGCGCAGGCACTGCAAACGGTGCGCGATCTGGCCGCCAAGGGTGTGCGCGTGAAGATCGTCACGGGAGACAACCGCTATGTCGCCGCGCATCTGGCAGGCGAAATTGGCCTGAATCCGCAGGCGCTGCTCACCGGCGAGGCGCTTGCCGGCATGCGCGATGAATCGCTCTGGCACTTGGCCGAACGCACAGACTTGTTTGTCGAGGTTGATCCCGCGCAAAAGGAGCGGATTGTGCGCGCCCTGCAGCGCACCGGTCATTCGGTGGGCTACCTGGGCGACGGCATCAATGATGCGCCGGCGCTGCACGCGGCAGACGTGGGCATCTCGGTCGATCAAGCAGTTGACGTGGCGCGCGAAACGGCTGATATCGTCTTGCTGCGGCCGGACTTGGACGTGCTGCGGCGCGGGATTGAAAACGGCCGCCGTACATTTGCTAATACGCTGAAGTACATCAGCATCACGACCAGCGCCAACTTTGGCAACATGGTAAGCATGGCGCTGGCCACGCCGCTGCTGCCATTTTTGCCGCTGACGGCAACGCAGATTCTGCTGAACAATTTTCTGTCAGACCTGCCTTCGATGGCGATTTCAACCGATCAAGTCGATGCAGAGCATCTGGCCACTCCACAGCGGTGGAACATTGGTCAGGTACGGCGCTTCATGATTGCGTTTGGATTAATCAGTTCCCTGTTTGATCTGCTGACGTTTTATCTGCTCGTGCAAGTGTTTCGTTCCAGCGCCACGGAATTTCACAGCGCATGGTTCGTGGTGTCGCTGCTGACCGAGCTTGTCGTGGTGCTTGTGCTGCGCACGCGCGGGCGTGCGTGGCGCAGCCGGCCGAGCCGCTTGCTGCTGTGGACCACACTGGCGGTCGCGCTGCTCGCGGTGGGATTGCCGTACGCAGGAGCCGCCGCCAGGTTGCTGGGGCTGGCGGCGATACCGATGCACGTGCTGGTGATATTGCTGGCGATTGTGTGTGCCTACGCAATTACTACGGAATGGGCCAAGCACCGGTTCTACCGATTTGACGCAAAGAGGATCGGGCCAGAAAAGCCGGCGCATGTAACCTGAAGAACGACCTAGTTTCGGTGGCATCAAACATACACTACGCAATATCCATGCGCTTTTCAGAGCAAAAGTGCCTGGAAAAGCGCATGGATATTGCGTATTAAGCTGTTGATGTGCTTTCTGTCAGCGCGAGAAGCGCAAAACTCGTGAGCCAATGTGTTGCCGCAAAATCGCCTTGCGTCACGTGCGGGAGTGATGCATCCAGATGCGCGGCGATGGCGCCGTCAAGCACTTCGCGCGGCAGATCGGTTTGATCGCGGATCAATGTCCAGCACCAGGCGCGGGAAAGATTCAGCCCGTCAAGATGCACGATCTGCGGGTCAACGCGGTCAGCCACGCGCGCGGGCGTGAGCCAGGTGGCAAGTGCGTTGTCACTGGGGCGAAACTGCTGCCACCAGTCTGCAAGGCTGCAGCTATCGGCCACGCGCAAATACACCTGCGTCATCAGCGCGGCTTCACACAAGCCGGCGGATAGAAAATCATTGCCGCTGGGTTCGTATTGCGCCGGGTAACGCGCGTCTTTGCCAAACCATGCCTGCGCTTTGGCTTCGATAGCTTGGCGCAGCGCCGGGTCTTGGTGCGCGGCGGCGTAGTCCAGCGCGAGCAGCAGTGCAAACGCGCTGTTGGTGTGCGTCCCGGCGCGCACCGGGTAATCGCTCTTGCGTAAAAAATCGATCAAGCGGTCGCGAAAAAT
>JBJOQV010000076.1:0-2701 GCA_046049785.1 Pseudomonadota bacterium | reverse complement strand
GTGGTGGATGCGGACTTTAAAGAGGTCAAAAGGGGTTGAGCGTCTAGGGTTCGGCGTCTAGCGTGAGGTCGTATCGGGAAATGGTTGCCTGGCAAGTCGCTTTCGAGCTTGCCAGGCAAATCTATTTAGAGACTGAGCAGTTTCCTAAGGAAGAGATCTTTGGCCTTCGATCCCAAATGCGCAGAGCGGCTGTCTCGATTGCGTCTAATCTCGCAGAAGGTGCAGGACGTACGACCAAGAAGGACTTTGCGCAATTCGTCACAATTGCGCGTGGTTCGTTAAATGAGCTTGAAACGCAGTATTTACTTGCTAAGGAGATTGGGTATTTGGAGTCCAGCGACACAGTGGACGCACAAATTGAGCGGCTGTTTGGCTTGCTTAATGGGCTGCGCAACTCGCTCAACGCTTGACGCTAGACGCTCAACGCAAGACCGTTATGGCTAAAAGGGATTACTACGAAGTCCTCGGCGTGGCAAAAAACGCCAGCGAAGAAGAGATCAAGAAGGCTTATCGCAAGCTGGCGATGAAGTATCACCCTGACCGCAACCAGGGTGATGGCGATGCTGATGCGGCCAAGAAAGCGGAAGAAAAATTCAAAGAGGCCAAAGAGGCCTACGAGATGCTGACCGACGCGCAAAAGCGCGCCGCGTATGACCGCTTTGGCCATGCCGGGGTCGATCCCAACATGGGCGGGCGCGGGCCTGGCGGGCAAGAAGGATTTGGCGGTTTTGCAGAAGCGTTTGGCGATATCTTTGGCGACATTTTTGGCGGCGCGGCCGGCGGCCGTGCCGGTGGCCGCGGCGGCCCGCAGATGTACCGCGGCGGTGATTTGAAATACAGCATGGAAATCACGCTCGAAGAAGCGGCTGCCGGTTCAGAAAAAACCATCAAGGTGCCGGCCTGGGACGACTGTGGCGTGTGCCACGGCTCCGGTGCAAAGCCTGGTACCAAAGCGACTACCTGCCCCACTTGCGGCGGCGCGGGCCAGGTGCGTATGCAGCAAGGTTTTTTCAGCATTCAGCAAACCTGCCCGCGTTGCCACGGCACCGGCAAGATCATCCCCGAGCCGTGCACCACGTGCGATGGCGTAGGCAAGGTCAAACGCAGCAAAACGCTGGAGGTGAAAATCCCTGCGGGCATTGACGATGGCATGCGCATCCGCTCCGCCGGCAATGGCGAGCCGGGCACCAACGGTGGCCCGCCGGGTGACTTGTACGTGGAAATTCACGTCAAGGAACATTCAGTGTTTCAGCGCGAAGGCGATGATCTGCACTGCGAGGTGCCGGTGAGTTTTGCCACCGCTGCGCTGGGCGGTGAGGTAGAGGTGCCCACACTGGGCGGCCGCGCCACGGTACAGATTCCAGAAGGCACGCAGTCGGGCAAAGTGTTCCGCCTGCGCGGTAAGGGCGTGAAGGGCGTGCGCTCGGGCTTTCCTGGCGATTTGTATTGCCACATGCAGATTGAAACGCCGGTTAAGCTCACCGAGCATCAGAAAAAACTGCTCAAGGAGTTTGATTCCTCCGTGCATGCGGGCGGCGCCAAGCACAGCCCGCAAGAAAAAAGCTGGACCGACCGGGTGAAGGAATTCTTCTCCTGATCGTTTGAGCTTCGCTCTACAGGTGCTCTACGCAATATTCATGCGCTTTTTCAGCCGGTTTTGCCTGAAAACGCCCATGAATAAAGCGTCTTCCTAATCGGCTTTGCGCTGCTATGCGGCTGATGGATACTGCCCAGCCACGCAGAAATAAAAAGCCACCTCGCGGTGGCTTTTGCTTTGATCAGGCGGCGCTGAGTTCTGGCGCCGCTTTCTCTTTCTACTTCGCGGGCATCGAAATAATCTTCTCGCCCTCGGGAGTTGTGACCACCTCACCCATGGGCTTGAGCGCGACTTTGCCATGGCCCACGCGCACCGGAATCATCGTCACGCTGCTGCGGCCATTTTGTTCCGTGACCACGGTAAGGTAGAACGTGCCTTCGGCTTGCGGCGTCACACTCATCGGCATCGTTGTTGCCTGATAGCTCGCCAGCTTTTGCGATGTTGCGCGCTGCTTGTCCATCGCAAGGCCCGTGCCCTCCGTGCCCAAACTCACCTGCGCACCTTCTTCGGAATTGACGCCGCTCAAGCTCAGCGTAATCGGCAGTGGCTTGCCAACCGCCGGCGTGCCGTCAATGCGATAACGCACCACCACGCCCGAGCCGCCTTTTTTGGAAGGGGCGGTGATCCAGCCTTTGGTGGGCTTGGCCTTGTTCGCCGAAGCGGGTTTGGGCTGTTCAGTAGCTGCCATGGCACCACAGTGCGCGCCAAGCGCCAGAGCGAGGCCGATGGCCAGCGGTTTAAGTTGGAGCTGTTTCATAGCATTGTGTCCTTCTTACTGAACCGAAACGGAGAAGCATGGTGCTGTGTTCAGCGCGATATTCGCGTCAGTGAACACCAATACAGCTTCGCCTGCGTTAATGGTGCCCGAGGCGGTTTCATTACCTGCGGCTGTTCCGAAACCACCGCCCAAGAACCTGCCTTGGTACAGCTCAAAGTCAGGGTCAGAACCGCCTGTGACTGTGATGGTGTAGGTTCTGGTGGTTGGTGCATTGAAGCGGTAATAGAAATAGTTGCCCAGTTTGTTCGGTATGCCACGCGTGGTCGAAAGGCATTGGTTGGTCAATGTCGTGCCGACTGTGAGCGGCTTGTAAATCGGCAGATTCG
>JBJOQV010000075.1:0-4252 GCA_046049785.1 Pseudomonadota bacterium | reverse complement strand
GTAGGCAGCTCCGCCGCCGGTGTAATGCATGAAGACCTGCGCGTGGCCAGCGAGCGTGCACTGCAATGCAGCCGCGATGCAGCACGGCTGCGTGCGCTGGGTTTTGGCTGGGATGTTGCGGCAAGCTCTTTTGCCGCACATTTGGTGCCGTGTACGGGCGCGGCCCGAGCGCCGATGGTCAAAGCACGGGAGCAGCGGACTGCGCAGCTTGAGCATTGATCCCGGCGCTGTCATCGAAACGTCATCAAATCGTCATAATCTACGGGAAATGACAATAGAACCTATCTCATACTCAAACGCGGATCGCGAGCGTGGCCAAAAGGGCTCAGGGCAAGGCGGGCGTGAGGCCGCGTACGATGTGTGCGCAACGAGCGCCCAACACCGCCATGGGCCCTTTTGGCCGTGCTCTCTTCGGGTTGCCGCCCAAACGGGCGTCTGCGGCGTTGCAAACCTTGGCAAGGGGAAGGCGCTTGCCGGCGGCTTGCGCCTTGCATCCATCCCGTTTGGGCGGCAACGCGATCCGCGTTTGAGTATGAGATAGGTTCTGACACCCGTGCAATTGATCAACCGAGAACGCGCCATTCTGGCCTTTAACCGCCGGGTGTTGGCGCAAGTGTCGCGCCAGGACGTGCCGCTGCTGGAACGCTTGCGCTATCTGTGCATCGTTTCATCCATTCTGGATGAGTTTTTTGAAATCCGCGTTGCGCCCTATTTGTCACAGAACCACGGCAAGTTAGGCGTGCCCAGTGCGTCTTCGCAAGACTATCGTGACCTGTCGGCCGATGCGCATGACATCGTGCAGGAGCAGTATTCGCTTTACAACGACACCCTGATTCCGGCGTTGAATAAGCATGGCATCGAGGTCTTGCACCACGACGAGCGCAGCAAAAAGCAGCGCCAGTGGGTTGCAGAATTTTTTGAGCGGGAAGTGCGCCCGCTGTTGGTGCCGGTGGGCCTCGATCCAGCGCATCCGTTTCCGCAAGTGGCCAACAAGTCGCTCAACTTTGTTGTGCGGCTTTCTGGTAAGGATGCATTTGGGCGCAACAATGCAATCGCCATTGTCAAGGTGCCACGCGTGCTGCCGCGCGTAATTGCGCTGCCGCAAGATGTGGCAGGCGGCAAGCGCGTGTTTGTGCTGCTGTCCAGCGTGATCCGCGCGCATTTGCCCGATCTGTTTCCGGGCCGGGAGGTCACGGGTTTTTCGCAGTTCAGAGTCACGCGCGATTCCGACTTGTGGGTCGATGAGCAAGAGGTGATCAATTTACGCCAGGCGCTGCGCTCCGGCCTCACGCAGCGCAACTTTGGCAACGCAGTGCGGCTGGAAGTTGCGTCCAACTGTCCCAACGAGCTATCCACTTTTTTGCTCAAGCAGTTCAGCCTGCCGGTCGAAGCGCTGTACCGCGTGCATGGGCCGGTCAATCTGGTGCGGCTCAATGCATTGATCGATATGATCGATACCAGCAAAGGTGCGCCAGAAGATCAACGCATGCGCTTTGCGCCCTTTGTACCGGGTTGGCCAAAAAGCCTTTCCAGCCAGGTGTCGATGTTTGACCAGCTCAGGCAAAACGATATCTTGCTGCATCATCCGTTTGAGTCGTTTGAACCGGTGATCGCGTTCCTGCGCGAGGCCGTGGCAGATCCCAAAGTGCTCGCGATCAAGCAGACTATTTATCGCACGGGTTCTGACTCGGTGCTGATGAATCTGCTGCTTGAAGCAGCCCGCCGCGGCAAAGAAGTAACGGTAGTGGTGGAGCTTAAAGCGCGTTTTGATGAAGAGGCCAACATCAATTGGGCCGAGCAGCTTGAGGCGGTTGGCGCGCAAGTGGTGTATGGTGTGGTCGGCCTAAAAACCCACGCGAAGATGCTGCTGGTCACGCGGGTAGAAGCGGCCAAGCCGTCCAAAGGCGGCACGCAACTGGTTCGCTACCTGCATTTGTCCACCGGCAACTACAACCCGCGCACCGCGCAGCTGTATACCGACTTTGGCATGTTCACTGCAGACGCAGACATGGCGCAGGATGCGGAGCACGTGTTTACGCATCTGGCCAGCCAAACCAAGCTCAGCCCCACCAAGCGCCTGCTGGTTGCGCCGTTTCATTTGCACAAGAAAATGGTGGAGTGGATTCTCGCCACGCGCGACGCTGCCAGGGGCGGCAAGCCCGCGCGCATTGTGGCCAAGATGAATGCGCTGGTGGATGAGTCGCTGATCGAGACATTGATCGATGCCGGCCAGGCTGGCGTGAAGATTGACTTGATCGTGCGCGGTGCCTGCATTTTGCCGCCGGGCATCAAGGGGCTCACCGACAATATTCGCGTGCGCTCCATCGTCGGACGGTTTCTGGAGCATCACCGCGTGTTTTACTTTCGCGCTGGCGATGACGAAGAGCTGTATCTTTCCAGCGCCGACTGGATGGGCCGCAATATGTTCCGCAGGATCGAGGTTGCATGGCCGGTGCGCGATCCGGCGCTGCGCCAGCGCATCATTGACGAAGCGTTGACGGCGTATCTGCATGACCGCCGCGACGCGTGGCGCCAGCATGCGGACGGCAGCTATGTCGCGATCGCGCATGACAGCAAAGGCAGCGACGCAAAGCACGACGCCAGCGCATCCGTGCAAGCAGCGTTGATGCGCCGCTACGGCGCTTGAGTGCGCAGCATGGATCTGATCTTGTGGCGCCACGCCGAAGCAGAAGAGTTTGATGCGTCTGGAACCGATATGGACCGCGCGCTGACCGCCAAAGGAGAGCGGCAGGCTCAGCGCATGGCGCAGTGGCTCGATCAGCGGCTGCCCGCCGGCACACGCATTCTTGCCAGCCCCGCCAAGCGCGCGCAGCAGACCGCGGCGGCGCTCACGGCGCTGGGCCGCAAGTGCAAAACCGTGCAAGAGATCGCACCGGAGCGCGGCGCATCAGACATTCTTGCCGCAGCCGAGTGGCCGGAAAGCCGCCAGCCCGTGCTGGTGATCGGCCATCAGCCCGCGCTGGGGGAGGTGGCCGCCTGGTTGATTGGCGGCGCGCCGCTACCGTGGTCTATCAAAAAAGGCGCGGTGTGGTGGATCAGGCAGCGCGTGCGGGGCAGCGAGCCTCAGAACACACTGATCGCGGTGCAGGCGCCAGACTTGCTTTAAGCACGCATTCAAGAGGCGTTTACGCAATATCTATGCGCCTTTTGAGCCATTTTTGCTCGAAAAAGCGCATGGATATTGCGTACTCTCCTATCGAATATGCAGTTTCCAGGCTGTTTTACGCCACGCTTCAGACTCTTCATTGAGCAGGTAGATCGACTGCGGATGATGCTTGGCCCATTGCGGATCAATCGTCAGTGAAAAGCTTGTGCCTTGATGTGCAAGCGTCAGTGCTTTTTTCTCCGGCGTGCGGCGTGCGTGCGCGAGCAGCGCGGCGATGCGCAAGCTGAGCAGTTGCCGCACAAATGCGTTGTCGCTCAAACGATGCTCCACTTTGCGCAGCCCGCCGCGATGGCCCATGACCAGATCGGCGAGCCACGCGGATTGCGGCTGCGAAAAACCGGCTGCGTCTGCGTTAGCGATGATGTAGGCCCCGTGCTTGTGATATTCGCTGTGCGACACCGCCATGCCCAGTTCGTGCAGCGCGCAGGCCCAGGTGAGCATGCGGCGGTCTTCATCATCTGCGTCATGCGCCATCTGGCCGTAGAGCAACAGGGCGGTGGCTTCGACTCTATGTGCTTGTGCCTTGTCCACGCCAAAGCGTTGCTGCAGCCGATCGATGGTCTGGCCACGAATGTCGGTGCGCTCCTCGCGCCGGCCCAGCAGATCAAACAGCACGCCCTGGCGCAGCGCACCGTCGGCCGCGTGCATCTGGTCCACGCCAAAAGTGCCAAACACGGCCGTGAGCACCGCCAAGCCGCCGGCAAATACCGGCTTGCGGTCTTCTTTCAGACCTTCGAGTTTGAGCCGGCTGACCGTACCTGCGCGCAGCAGCTGATCGCGGCACCAGGCTAGACCTTGCTCAGTGATTTCGCCGCCGGTTACGCCGTTGACGCGCAGAATTTCTGCGGTGGCGCCAATCGTGCCGGAGGAGCCATAGGCGGTGTCCCAATGCGTGGCGTGAAAGACATCTTGCGCTTCTTCAAATTCGGCCTGCGCGGCGATCACCGCGTTGTCAAAAATCTTTTCGGCAAATGCGCCTTCTGGAAAGAAACGCATCGACATGCTGACGCTGCCGACTTTGAAAGACTCGGCTTTCTCAGGGTCAAGCTTTTTGCCCAGAATTAA
>JBJOQV010000074.1:0-3622 GCA_046049785.1 Pseudomonadota bacterium | reverse complement strand
TGGTAGACAACGCGCTGCGCTACACGCCCGCGGGCGGCACCATCCGCCTGGGCGCAGAAGACAGCAAACGCTGGCTGACGGTATCCGTGTGCGATACCGGTCCCGGCATTGGCGCGGAGGATTTGCCGCACCTGTTTGAAAAGTTCTACCAAGGCAGCCGCCAGCGCGAGGGCCGCGGCCATGCGGGCCTGGGCCTGGCGATTGTCAAGCGGGTCGCAGAGCTGCACGGCGGCAACGTGAGCGCGCAGAACCGCCCGAAGGATTCAGGCGGCGGCGCCAAGTTCATCATTGCGCTGGCGCATGCAAAAGCGGCAAGCTCAAAGTAAGTTTACGCAGTATCCATGCGGGTTTTGGAGCATTTTTGCTCGAAAAAGCGCATGGATATTGCGTAACCTACATAAAACTTTACATCTTTCGCGTGAACTAACGCCGCGCTTGGCTACCCTAAGGCTCCATGAAACTTGATCCTTTGGCCGTATTTGTTGTTCTGGGTGGCCTTGCGCTGTACGGCGTGCCGCTGGCATTGCTTGCGCAGCCCGCCAATGTTGACTTGGCCACCTGCGGCCGCATCGCCAATGATGCTGAGCGTTTGAAGTGCTACGACAGTATTGCGCGGCCGGTCACGCCCGGTCTGGCCGAGCCGGAAAAGCTGCCGCCAGCCATCACCGCTGTGCCCAGCGCCGCAGCGCAGGAGGCCAAAAACGAAAAGACCGCAGAGCTGCAAGAGGCCCGTTCTTTCATGTCCCGCACCTGGGAACTAGAGCGCGAAGACAAGCGCGGCACGTTTGAGTTTTCCAGCTATCTGTCCAGCTATTTCTTTCCGCTGCATTGGTCAGAGGGCATCAACCGCACGCCCACCAGCCCCGCGCGGGGCCGCACGGTGACCAGCCTGCCGCCGTATAAAAACCTTGAGTCCAAGCTGCAAATCTCATTCAAGACCAAACTCGCGCAAAGCATCGGCCCGCTCGGGTCTGATTTATGGTTTGGCTACACGCAGCAGGCGCTATGGCAATTGTGGAGCGGCAATATTTCCACGCCCTTTCGCAGCGTAGATTACGAGCCGGAGCTGATTCTTACCGGCCCCACGCCCGCGCCGCTGCAAGACTTGCCGCTGCTGTCCAACTTCGGCTGGAAATTTCGCATGCTCAACCTGGGGCTGGCGCATCAGTCCAACGGCCAAACACAGCCGTTCTCGCGCAGTTGGAACCGCGTGTACGCCGTAGCAGGGTTTGAAAAAGACGACTTTTCCGTGCTGCTCAAACTCAACCGCCGCCTGCCTGAGAGCGATGACGACAACCCCGACCTGACCGATTTCATCGGCCGCGCCGAGCTGCAGGGCCTATGGCGCGTAGGCAAGCAAACCCTTAGCGCCCGCGTGCGGCACAACCTCAAAAGTAGCAGCAAAGGCTCGCTGCAACTCGACTGGCAGTTTCCGCTCGCCGGCGAAAACCTCAAAGGCCACGTGCAACTGTTCAGCGGCTACGGCGAAACGCTGCTGGACTACAACTTCAAGCGCAACACGGCTAGTTTGGGATTGACGTTGATTGATTGGTAGGCTTTTTAAGGCCATCACGCAATATCCATGGGCATTTTCAGCCATTTTTGCCTCAAAACCCGCATGGATATTGCGCAAAGCACCGAAAATGTACTGTCATTCCTCGCTGCGCTCGGAATGACAAGCAGGGCAAACCAGGCAGCG
Organism: Pseudomonadota bacterium; assembly: GCA_046049785.1. GTDB lineage: Bacteria > Pseudomonadota > Gammaproteobacteria > Burkholderiales > Burkholderiaceae_C > JBJOQV01. Next base: position 1,923 of record JBJOQV010000074.1, on the reverse strand, counting down.
GTGCACAGCGGGGGTTTAAGGCGTCAAAATCGTCGAGCCGGTGGTCTTGCGGCTGGCCATCAGCGCCTGCGCTTTGCCGGCGTCTTGCAGCGCAAAGCGGTGATCAATCGCAATCTTGATTTTCTTGGTCTTGAGCAGCGCAAAGAATTCATCACTCGCCGCCTGCAGCTTTGCAAGCGTGTTGACGTGGGTGCCCAGCGTGGGCCGTGTGACGAATAGCGAACCCTTGGCGGCGAGAATGCCCAGGTTCACACCTTCCACCGCGCCGCTGGCGTTGCCAAAGCTCACCATCAGGCCGCGCGGCTGCAGGCAATCGAGTGATGCAAGCCAGGTGTCTTTGCCTACACCGTCGTACACCACCGGGCATTTGGCGCCTTTGGTCAGCGCTGCCACGCGCTCGACGACATTTTCTTTGCTGTAGTCGATGGTTTCCCACGCGCCGTTTTGTTTTGCGAGCGCACATTTGTCAGCGCTGGAGGCGGTACCAATCAGTTTGACCTTGAGCGCCTTGGCCCACTGGCAGGCAATCAGGCCTACGCCACCGGCCGCGGCGTGGAACAAAATCGTCTCACCGCCCTGCAAGCGATAGGTTTGGCGAAACAGGTACTGCACCGTGAGACCCTTGAGCATGCTCGCAGCCGCGTCTTCAAAACTCACCCATGCCGGCAGTTTGACGACTTGTGCGGCGGGATGGATTTTTTCCTCCGCATACGCGCCTAGCGGCCCCTGGCAGTAAGCCACCCGGTCGCCTTTTTTCACATGCGACACGCCTTCGCCCACCGCCGTGACCTCGCCCGCGGCCTCAAAGCCCAGCGTGAGCGGAAAGCCGGCGGGCGCGGGGTACAGCCCGGTGCGAAAGTAGATATCGATAAAGTTCAGGCCGATCGCGCGGTTCTTGATCTTGACCTGGCCCGGCCCTGGTGCGCCAACTTCAACATCTTCGTACTTCAACTGGTCTACGCCGCCATTGGCGTGAATGCGGATAGCTTTAGTCATCTGGAACCTCTTTAGTAGATTTCTTTTGAGTGAGTATGAGAATGCCGCCCACCACCAGCGCGGTGCCTGCCAGCTGCAGCGCAGTAATCGGCTCGGCCAGAATCCATGCCGCCAAGAATAACGTAGACACCGGCCCGACCATGCCGGCCTGCGACGTGCTGCCAGGGCCAATGCGCGCCACCGCCATCATGGTCATGATCACAGGCAGCACTGTGCATAGCGTAGCGTTGATCAGCGAGTAGCCCCACACGGCTTGTGTTTGAACAAACAAAGTTGGCAGTGGCCGCAGAACCGCGTATTGCGCAATGCAGGCAATGCTTGACACCAGCATTGCAAGCGACACTAAACGCAAACTGCCCAGACGCTGCACCATCTCGCCGCTCATGATCAGATACACCGCGTAAGAAAACGCTGCGCCAAACACCAGCGCTGCGCCCAGCGCCACTTTGTCGCCGCCCACGGATACGTCGTGCCAGAACACCAGCACAATGCCTGCATACGCCACGCCAAGCGAAAGCCATTCGCGCGCCGTCACGTGGCGTTTCATTACAAACACGGTGAGCAAAAGCACGAAGGATGGCGTAAGAAACAGAATCAGCCGCTCCAGCCCCGCGCTGATGTATTGCAAGCCGAGAAAATCCAGAAAGCTGGACAGGTAGTAGCCCAGCAAGCCTAGCAGCACGATGCGCCCGGCGTCTGCAGCGCTCACGCGTGGCTGCCGCCGCCAGGTCCAGAGCGCAATCACCAGAAAAAACGGCGCGGCCAGCAACATGCGCAGGGCGATCAGCGTGACAGCATCAATCCCTTCGCGGTAGAGCAGCTTGGCGACAATGGCCTTGGCCGAGAACATGACCGCGCCGGCTGCGGCGATGGACAAGCCGAACAGATAGTGGTTTTTACTTGGAATTATTGCCTGCGCGACGTTTG
>JBJOQV010000073.1:0-6567 GCA_046049785.1 Pseudomonadota bacterium | reverse complement strand
CTCGTCTTCGTCTGACGGGGCTTGTGCGCGGTCTACCGCCTCTTGCAGTTTTGCTAGCGCGTCCGAAACCTCTGCTGCGGGAATCACCCCGCGTTCGGTCAAGGGGCGCCCGATGGCGGCCAGGACGGTTTGCGCGTTTTCGCTGAGCATGTAGAACTCGCCCGCTGCTTTTGATCGAAACACAATGACAGCCATGATCAGTCTCCAAAACGTTGTTGTACCGCAAGCCTTTATATCGTGCTTGCGTATCATTTGCGTATCTCAGCACAAAATTGGGACAGCATGCGCACACACCGTATCTTGATGGCCCTGGCAGTAGCGGTATCGCTGCTGGCATGTTCGCCGGCATTCGATTGGCGCGAGATGCCTATTAGCGATGGCCGCGCCCGCGTGCTCTTTCCGGCCAAGCCGGTCACGGCCACGCGCGAGATGGCGCTCGGAGGCAAAGGGTACTCGATGACCTTGACCGCGGCGCGCATTGGCGGCGCGCAGTTTGCAGCCGGCAGTATCCCAGTGGGGTCGCTAGACGCAAGCAGCGCAGCGCAGGCCTGGGCGGCGGCCATGCTGGCCAATGTGCAGGCAAGCACGGCGCCGCAGAATATCAGTCTCAAGAATGCAAGCGGCGCGCTGGAAGCCGTGGCGGACGGCCAGATTGACGGCGCACCGGCGCGGCTGCACGCGCGGTTCGCGTGGCGCGAAGACCGCGTGTTTGCCGCCATTGCCCTTGGCCGCGTGGATGAATTGAGCGCCGAGCACGCAAAAACCTTTGCCACCTCGCTTGCGCTGCCGTGACAGCGCCGGTATCGATGTGGCGCGCTTTTGCGCTGTTTGCGTTTGCCTATGCGATTTCTTATGCGCTGCGTGCGGTAAATGCTGCGATCGGGCCGGAAGTCGCGGTTGAGTTTGCGCTGGACGCTGCGTTTCTGGGCGGCATGACGGCGGCGTATTTTGCTGCATTCGCGCTGGTGCAATGGCCGCTGGGCGGCTGGCTGGACCGGCTCGGGCCGATCCGTACCGAATGCGGCTTGCTGCTGGTTGCCGCGCTCGGGTGCATGGTGTTTGCTTTTGCGACGAGTGCTGGGTGGTTGATTGTCGGGCGCGCATTGATCGGCGCTGGCGTGGCGGCGTGCTTGATGGCGCCGTACAAAGCCTACCGTACCTGGTTTGCGCCGCAGTGGCAGGGGCGCCTGGTGTCCTGGATGCTGTTTGCGGGCACGCTTGGCGCCATGCTCGCGGCCAGCCCAGCGCAGTGGCTGACCCAGCAGATCGGCTGGCGCGCGGTGTTTGCCGGCACGGGCACCGCCATGCTGTTGGCGGCTGCAGGATTGTGGTGGTGGCTGCCGCGCAGCAAGCCTGTTGCAGTCTCTGGCCAAGTGGCCAGGCCGCTGCTGGCGATGCTGCGCGAGCCCGCCGTGCGCAACTTTGCTCCGGCCGCGGTGTTTGCCTCGGGCGGATTTATCGCGGTGCAAACGCTCTGGCTAGGCCCGTGGATGCGCACGGTACATGGCATGAGTGCGGCCCAGGCAGCGGCGGCGCTCACCGTCATGAACGGCATCATGCTCGCCGGGTTCTTGCTGTGCGGCTCTTTCGCGCCCTGGCTCAATGCCCGCTTTCACTGGATGAACGGCGTGACCTTCGGCGCGTTTTTACTTTCCGGATTGGCATTCATGCTGGCGGCGCTGCTGGGCGCTGACGGACCTTGGCTGATGTGGGCGCTGGCGGGCATGCTATTTACCGTGCAGCCGCTGGCGCAATCGCGAGTGACGTTGGCATTTGCGCCGGCCGAGGCCGGGCGGGTCAGCACCGCGACCAATCTGCTGATCTTTGGCGGTGCGTTTGTGCTGCAGTGGGGGATTGGTGCAGCCATTGATGCGCTGGCTGGCGCGGGTTTTACGCGTGTTGATGCGTTCAGAATCAGCTTCGGTGCACTGGGCGGGGCGATCGTTGCATCAGGCGCGTGGGGCCTGATGACTGCGCGGCGTGCGTATCTGCCAAACAAAATAGCGTGAGATCGCTGGCCGCGCAAAAAAAGCCGCGCAGAGCGCGGCTTTTTTCTTTGTGCCAGGACAAGCTGTTTAGATCGGGCTCACACCCAACGATTTCACAGTCTCCACATTCAGGTACGGATCCACGGGCAGGCCCTTGGCTTCCTGATAGGAGTTCACAGCGCGCATGGTTGCCTGCTTGATCACGCCATCGATCGGACCCGGATCGTAGCCAGCTTGCTTGAGGGCGCGCTGAATTTCCTGGATCTTGGTCGGTGTGGCATTGGTCTCGCACAGGATTGAACGCCAGCCCCACGCACCGTCGGACACTTTCTTCGTGCTGGTGACCGTTCCCATCTGCGCGGGAATATCTACGGCGCGCTCTTGCGCCTGCTCAATCACTTTCTGAACGCGTACGGTCTTGTATTCGGCCGGGACATCGATTTCGCGGACAGACGCTGGCTTGTCCACCACTTGGCGCTTCACAGTGCGGTACTCGGCCGGCACTTCGATTTCGCGTGTCGAGGCAGGCACGTCCACCACTTGACGGGTAACGGTCTTGTACTCGGCCGGGATTTCGATCTCGCGCGTCGAAGCAGGTTGATCGATCACCTGACGGCTGACGGTCTTGAACTCCGCAGGAATCGGGATCGTGCGCTGGCTGGCAGGCGTATCAACGACCTGGCGGGCCACGGTCGCAAACTCGCCGGGCACATCGATTTCGCGCGTGCTGGCCGGCGTGTCCACCACTTGGCGCTTGACGGTGCGGAACTCGGCGGGGATCGTCACTTCGCGCGTAGTGGCGGGCGTGTCCACAACCTGGCGGGCGACGGTTTTGTACTCGGCCGGGATCGTCACTTCGCGGTTGTAACCGATGATGCTGGAGCCTGAAGCGCCCGCATCCGCGCGGCGATTGCCGGTAGAGCGGCCGCCGTTGCCGGCGGTGGAGGATTTTTCCGCACCCAGGTCATACACGGGGATCATTGTGTTGCCGGCGGCATCAGTCAGCGTATTGCCGTCAGCAGAAAGCTTGTAGCCTTGCTTGAGCAGTGCGTCCATGTCCACCACGCGGCGCGTGTAGGTGCTGCTTGCGCCCGCCACCGAGACTTCACGCGTGGCGGCCTGCGTATCGATCACTTGCTTCTTGATCGTTGCGTAGTCGGCGGGGATTTCGATCTCGCGGGTTGATGCGGGGGTCTTGATGACGCGCTTGGTGATAGTCTTGTACTGTGCCGGAATTTCTACCAGGCACATGATGTCATCATCATCGCCAAACAAGGTGCCTGCGCTGCCGCCGCCAGCAACCGTACCCACGCCGCTGCCGGCACCCGTCTTAACGCCGGCCGGTGTGCGGCCTGCTGCCACGGCTTGTGTGTATGCAGCCACCGAGCTGACTTCCTTGGCTTGTGCTATCCAGGCGCGGCCGCGCTTCCAGGTGGTCACGGCGTCGGAAATTTTCACCTGCTCGGTCACATCTTCATAGACGGCAGGCACCACTTCCAGACGCTTGCTGGCGGCGCGCACCAGCACTTGCTCTTCCACCGTCTTGAAGGTGCCGGGCACGACTTCCAGGCGGGTCGAGGCGGGGCGCACTTCCACGGTTTCAGTCAGTGTCCGAAACGGAATATTGACGACTTCGAGCCGCTTGCTGGCAGGGCGCACTTCGACCTGCTCGGTCACGCTCTTGAACGTGGCGGGCACGACCTCCAGGCGCTTGCTGGCCGGGCGCACTTCCACGGTTTCTTCTACAGTCTTGTAGGTCGCCGGGATCACCTCCAGGCGCTTGCTTGGCGCTTTGGTCTGCACCTGTTCGGTCACGGTCTTGAAAGTGGCCGGAATGCCTTCAGTACGGGTGGACGCCGCGCGCGCTTCCACCTGTTCGGACACGGTCTTGAACGTGGCCGGGATGATCTCAGTACGCTTGCTGGCTGGGCGCACAATCACTTGCTCGCTCACGGTCTTGAACGTGGCGGGGATGAACTCCGTGCGCTTGCTTGCGGGGCGCACCAGCTCTTGCTCTTCGACGCTCTTGTAGGTCGCCGGGATGAACTCGGTGCGTTTGGACGCCGGGCGGACCAGAATCTGCTCATCCACAAACCCCAGCTTGGCGGGGATGATGTCGGAGCGTTTGCCGGCGGGCGCTTTCACCACTTGTTCGCTGATAGTCTCAAAGCGTGGCGGCGTGTATACGCGGGCGTAGCATTCGCCGGGCTTGGCTGCGGGGGGCGCATCCGCGGCTTGCTGTGCGCCCGCGGTGCCGATGGTGGAAATCGCCAGAGCGATTGCCGTCATGACGTACTTTTGCATCGTTGTTTCCTCAGTGTCTTTGTGTAGTGTGCGAGTGGGTTCCCGCTGCATCAACGGTGCCGCACCTGGCCGTCCCTAACGCAGCGGATGTGATGCTACGTCAACGTTTCTTATACGATTGTTAAAGATGGCTAACCGGCAACTTAGACATCGCCCGTACCGCAAAGGCATGATGACCAAAATTGTCAGTGCAAAAAGCAAAGACCCTGGCGTCTGCAGAAAACCTACTTAACAATAGTTGCGGTGACGTAGCGATGCATACAAATACACTTGAACTCACAAGGACGTGATCAATGAAACTCTCGGAATTTCGTGCGCTGCGTATTGAGCGTCATCCGCACGGCGTGCTTGAGCTGGTTATGCCCGGCGCGGGCAAGAATGCCTCCGGTTTGTCTACGGCAGATGCGCAAATGCACTTTGAGCTGGCAGAGGTGTGGCGCGCCATCGATGCCGACGATTCCGTGCGCGTAGCCATCCTGCGGGGCGAAGGCAAAGGCTTTTCCGCCGGCGGCGATTTGCAGCTGGTGCAGGACATGGCCGATGACTTTGCCGTGCGCAGCCGCGTCTGGCGCGAGGCGAAAGACCTGGTCTACAACATCATCAATTGCAGCAAGCCGGTGGTCAGCGCGATGCATGGCCCGGCAGTGGGCGCCGGGCTGGTAGCGGGTTTGCTGGCCGACATTTCCATCGCCGCCAAAGACGCGCGGATTGTCGATGGCCACACACGCCTTGGGGTGGCGGCGGGCGATCACGCCGCGATTGTCTGGCCGCTGCTATGCGGCATGGCCAAGGCCAAGTATTACCTGCTGCTGTGCGAAAGCGTCAGCGGCGAGGAAGCCGAGCGCATCGGCCTTGTATCGCTCGCTGTAGAGCGCGATCAACTGGAAGCCAAAGCGTTTGAAGTCGCGGAAAAACTCGCGCACGGTTCGCAAAGCGCGATCCGCTTTACCAAGTACGCGCTCAATAACTGGTTGCGTTTGGCCGGCCCCACGTTCGATACTTCGCTGGCGCTTGAATTCATGGGCTTTAGCGGGCCGGATGTGCGGGAAGGCATGGCAAGTCTGCGGGAAAAGCGCAAACCTGAGTTTGGCAAATAGTTCGCATTTCAAATGGCTTTACGCAATATCCATGCGCTTTTTGAAGCAAAAATGGCTGAAAAGGCGCATGGATATTGCGTAAAGCATGCTTGACCGGCCCGGTAGGCACTGGGATTTGTCAGCTATTACAAGTCACTGAACAATGAGGAGACAGCAGCGATGAAAGACAAACTCATGGGTATGGCCGGGCTGCCGTTTGCAGGCATGGCAGGTGGGCTGGACTTTGTCAAACAGGTGTGGAGCAACGTGGATTTGCCTGCTGGCGCGGCGGGGCCGCTGGCGGACTCGCTTTCCAAATTCATCACGCCCACGCTGGACGTGAAAGAGATCGACAAGCGCATCTCTGACCTGCGGGCGGTGGAAAAATGGCTTGACCTGAACCTGAACATGCTCAAAGCCACTGTGCAGGCACTCGAAGTGCAGCGCGGCACCATCACGCAGCTTTCGCGCCTGGGCATCGGCAAAGACGAGCACGGCGAAAGCGGCTCGCTCAAAGAGCTGCCCAAAGTGGCAATGGAAAACGCCGGCAAGCTGATGTCACCTGCCAACTGGTGGGCGATGATGAGCGGGCCGGTGGCCGAGATGATGGGCAGCGCGGCCAAGGCCGGCGTCAAGCGCGCGGTCAAAGCGACATCGCCGCGCGGCGCGGCGCAGAAGGCCGCAAAAAAATCACCGGCGAAGCGAACGCCGCGCAAAGGCTAAGCGCGTGCGTAAAAACGGGCTGTCATTCCGAGCGCAGCGAGGAATCTCATCCCGTGCAAGATGAAATTCCTCGCGTTGCTCGGAATGACAACACTCTTTTGATAGGCCTCTTTGCGCGTCATGCCAAAGGTTTAATATCCATGCATGACTGCTGTTTCATCACCCCTGTTTCGCCATGGCCATGCCGCGCACCCTGATTGGCGCGTGGCGCTGGCGCAGTCACTGGCGCAGATCGATGGGCAGAGCAAGCAGTCCGGGTACAGCGCCAAAAGTACGCTTGGCTTGATGTACATCGCCGATGCGTTTGCGCCCTACGCCAGCGAGATTCTCACCACTCTCAAACTCAAAACCGGTGTGCCGCACTGGGCCGGCGGCACCGGCATCGGCGTGTTTGCCGGCGGTGTGGAATATCTGGACGAGCCCGCCATCTCTTTGCTGCTGCTTGACCTGCCGGTGGGCGGCGCGCAGGTGTTTAA
>JBJOQV010000072.1:0-4837 GCA_046049785.1 Pseudomonadota bacterium | reverse complement strand
ACTACTTTTTTGGGCGCCGCCATCAACTGGCGGATGCCGGCCACTTCTGCGTCGGCCCTGCGGCGTGCATCATCACGGCGTTTGAGTGCATCTTGCTCAGCAGTTTTTGCAGCTTTGAGCTTTGCCTCTTCAGCGGCCTTGGCAGCTTGCGCCGCTTGTTCTTTTTCCGCACGTGCTGCGGCGGCAGCTTTGTCTTGCTCGCTTGCCGTATCTTCTGCTGCAGCCATGGTGGCCTGCGCGGCGGCCATGGCTTGCTCGGCCGCGCGGTTAGCACGTTCTTCAGCTTCCTGGCGCGCGCGCGCTTCCGCTTCCTGGCGGGCGACGAGTTCAGCCTGACGCCGCGCTTCTTCCTCGCGCCGTTTGGCTTCTTGCTCGCTGATAATGGACTCGACCGGCGCAGCAACTTCTGGTGCAGCATCCGGCGTATCGCGCTTGACCAGCACGCGCTTTTTGCGCACCTCAACCTGGATCGTGCGCGCTTTGCCGGTAGCGTCAGCCTGCTTGATCTCAGTAGTTTGCTTGCGCGTAATCGTGATGCGCTTTTTCTCGCCGGACTCGGACCCATGCGCCTTTTGCAGACCCTCGAGCAGTTTGGCTTTGTCGCCGGCACTGAGCGTGTCTTCAGCCGCCAGCTTTTCAACCCCAGCGGATTTGAGCTGGTCAAGCAGCAGCTGCACCGGCATTTTCAGCTCGGCGGCAAATTGGGCAACGGTATTACTGGCCATGCATTTCCTTCAATTTGGGTTCTGCGCGCCTGCAAGTGCGGCGCGGCAGATCCCTTAAACAATCAGGCGAACCACTGAGCGCGCGACTGACGAATCAGATTCCGGGCGCGCTCTTCGTCCACCTCAACAATTTCCATCAACTCGTCGGCCGACAGTTCCGCGAGATCTTCCTGGTTGTAGACCGCGTTTTCCTTGAGCTTTGTGAGCCAAGCTGGATCAAAGCCTTCAAGCTTGACCAAGTCAGTCTGCGACTCAACGCTTTCTTCTCGTGCAATCGCCTCAGTGAGGAGCGCATTGCGCGCGCGGTTGCGCAGTTCATTGACTGTGTCTTCATCAAAGGCCGCGATCGCCAGCATTTCATTCAGCGGCACGTAGGCCACTTCTTCAAGGCCAGTAAAGCCTTCTTCGATCAGAATGTCTGCGACTTCTTCGTCCACATCCAGCTTGTCAATGAACAAGGCGCGTACACGCTCACGTTCACCGGACTGTTTTTGCTCAGACTCATCCGCAGTCATGATGTTGATCTGCCACCCAGTCAGTTCGGAAGCGAGCCGCACATTGCGCCCGCCTACGCCGATTGCCACCGCCAGCTCATCTTCATTGACCACCACGTCCATGGCGTGCTTTTCTTCATCCACAACGATGGACTGCACGTTGGCCGGCGCCAGGGCGCCGATGACGAACTGCGCCGGATCTTCAGACCACAGCACAATATCTACCCGCTCGCCGCCTAGCTCATTGGTCACGGCCTGCACACGTGAACCACGTACGCCAACGCAGGTGCCAATCGGATCGATCCGCCGGTCGTTGGTGAAAACCGCGATCTTGGCGCGCACACCGGGGTCGCGCGCAGCGGCTTTGATTACTAGCAAACCTTGCTCGATCTCCGGCACTTCCATCTTGAACAGTTCCATGATGAAGCCGGGCGCTGTTCTTGAAAGCTCCACTTGCGGCCCGCGCGCGGTGCGGTCGATCTTCAAGATGAATGCGCGCACACGGTCACCGATGCGCAGATTCTCCTTAGGAATCATCTGCTCGCGCCGCAGCACGGCCTCGATCTTGCCGGCCTCGACGATCGCACTGCCGCGATCCATGCGCTTGACAGAGCCGGTCACGATACTGTCCCCACGGGCCAGAAAGTCAGTCAGGATCTGTTCGCGCTCAGCATCGCGGATACGCTGCAAAATGACCTGCTTGGCCGCTTGCGCGCCAATCCGTCCGAACTCGACGTCATCAATTTGCTCTTCGACATAGTCTTCCAGCGCAATATCGGGCAATTGCGCGCGCGCCTCTGAAAGAGCCATCTGCATTGACGGTGTTTCTACCGCGTCATCAGGCACGACCAGCCAGCGGCGAAATGCTTCGAAGTCACCGGTTTCGGTGTCGATCGCAACGCGCACGTCCACTTCTGGGTCGTGAAATTTTTTCTTCGTGGCGGAAGCCAGCGCGGTTTCCAGCGCCGAAAACACCACTTCTTTTCCCACGTTTTTCTCGCGAGCCAGCGCATCCACCAGCATCAGCATTTCGCGATTCATCGCATACCTTTCTTGAAATCCAGCGTCGGGTTCAGATGCGCACGATCTACTTCCGACAATACAAACTCGAGCACCTGTGCTTCGCCTTCTTTACCTGCAAACTCCAAACTGAGTTTTGCAGCAGGCCCTTCGCCAACCGGCGACCCCAGCCGGCCTGAAAACGTTTTGCGGCCGGCCATTGGCAAGCGCAGCTTGACAACTGCCTGTTCGCCCGCAAAGCGCACATAGTCCGTGACGCGCTTGAGCGGCCGGTCAACGCCCGGCGATTCAACCTGCAAGCGCGCGTAATCAATCCCTTCAACAAACAACACCTGCGACAACTGGCGGCTGACCGTCTCGCAATCTTCAATCTTGATGGTGCCGGCGGCGCCTTGCACTCTGTCGATCATGACGCGCAGCAATCCCCTGCCAGAGCGCTCTAGCTCGACCAGTTCGTATCCCAGAGCGCGAACGGTCTGATCAACGACAGCATTCAGATTTGAATCCGCCAATTACAAACACCAAAAAAAAATGGGCGCATGCGCCCACATCCAGACAACTGCCTTCAGGCCGTTGCCGACAACCGATATGTAACAAATTGAATTGTAAGGCTTTTTGCCTGGCAATCCAAGCGCGTCACGCCGCTATAGAGGGCGCAGGCAACCGTAAAGTCGCCCCTTAACCTTTGCTGCGGCCCCGGCGGCGGCGATTGTTGCCCTGCCCGTGTGGCCCACCCGGCCGGCTCGGACCAGCAGTTTTGCGTGGCTGGCCGGGACGCGCCGTCATTGGACGTACCGGCGCGGTGGGATCGATATTGAGTGCGTGCGAAGTTAGCATGACGTGTCCACTCTCGTGGTGAGTGGACTGCAACTGCGCCTGCCTGCCCTTTGGCCCCGGCCGCACATTGGGTGGACCATTACGGCGGTTGCCGTTTTCTGAATCGTCTCTCTGCGGCTTGATAACGCCAAGCTCTAGCGCAAGCGCACGGCAGGTATCTGGGTCAAGCTCTTCCCAGCGGCCGCGCTTCAAACGTGGTGGCAGCACAAACCCGCCAAACCGAATCCGAATCAAGCGGCTCACGGTCAATCCAACTGATTCAAACATGCGCCGCACTTCGCGATTTCTACCTTCGGCAATCGTGACGCGAACCCATTTGTTCGCTCCCTCACCGCCAGCATCGGCAATCTCTGAAAACTGCGCCGGCCCGTCTTCAAGTGTTACACCGGAAAGCAACTGCTCGCGCTGCGCGTCAGTCATTTCGCCAAGAAACCGAACGGCATATTCGCGTTCCAGTCCAAATCGCGGATGCGACATGCGGTTTACGAGCTCGCCAGAATTGGTAAAGATCAGCAGGCCTTCAGTATTCAGATCAAGCCGGCCGATAGACAACCATTTACCGTTCTTGACCTTAGGCAGCACATCAAACACACGCGGACGCTTGCCCGGATCGTCATGCGAGACGATCTCGCCTGCCGGTTTGTGATACAGGATCACGCGGGGCGGCCGGTTTGTATCCTTGCGCTGCAGCGGCTTGCCGTTGATGCGCACCTGATCGGAGAACAACACACGCTGGCCGATGTGGGCCGGCTCGCCATTGACCGAGACGCGTCCGGCAAGGATCAACTCTTCCATTTCGCGGCGCGAGCCAATCCCTGCATCCGCCAATACTTTGTGCAGCTTGGGTGCGTCTTCAGCAGCGTCGGTTGACGCACCATTGAGCGCAGCAAAAACCGACCCAGCCGGTGCCGGCAACGGAATGTCGTCTCCAGGCAGCGGCTCGTTAAGGTTAACAGCGGCTTCAGCACGGCCCGTAGCCGGTTGAGCAGCATCGGTTGAAGCAGTTGGCTTGGCAGTGCCGTTTTTACCCCCACGGCGCGACCGTCGATTGCGGTTATTGCGGGGCTTGCGCGGATCGGCGTGTTCTTGTGCTTGTTCCTGTGTGGACGCGTCGTCAGCGCCAGTCACACTTGGCACTGCGCTTACGGCGGCTTGGTCCATCTCGTTGGGTTCAGTGTTCATCAAGCCTGTGCCTGTTCGCGAGCAGGTTCCGCCCGCTCAGTCGAATCGGTCGGATCAGCATTCGTTTCGCTCGCCGGTTCGCTAAATTCAATGGCTTGCTGCCCAGGAATAACGAGCGCAGGCACTGCACCGTCCGGCCCAATAGCCGGCAATTCGGACAACGACGCAATCCCCAGGTCGTCCAGAAAAAGACGGGTTGTGCCAAAAAGCGATGGCCGGCCAGGCACATCACGATGACCAATGGTTTCAATCCAGCCGCGGTCTTCAAGCGATTTGATGATCGTGGAGGCCACTGTCACACCGCGGATGTCTTCAATGTCGCCACGGGTCACCGGCTGCCGGTAAGCAATGATCGCCAGCGTTTCCATCACAGCGCGCGAGTATTTCGGCGGTTTTTCCGGATGCAGGCGGTCCAGAAATTCACGCATCTCCGGCCGCGTTTGAAACCGCCAACCACTGGCCACCGCCACCAGCTCAACGCCGCGCTGCGCTGCGTCCACACGCAGCTCTTCGAGAAGAAATCGAATGGAATCGGCGCCGACTTCTTCATCGAAGAGGCGGCGCAGATCAGAAATCGTC
>JBJOQV010000071.1:0-5882 GCA_046049785.1 Pseudomonadota bacterium | reverse complement strand
CAATGACAGAAAAGTATGCAGTGGTGGGCAACCCCCGTTCGAGCTTGTGGCGCAAGCCACGGATCGCTTCCCTCTCCCGCAACGCGGGAGAGGGATTGAGGGGCGAAGCAGGGGTTTGGAGCCGTATACGGCGAGCCTGCGAAGCGGTTGCGGCCTACCGGCCGCAACGCGCACTGCAAGTGAGGGCGGGGTTGCTGCAATGACAGACAAATATGCAGTGGTGGGCAACCCCGTAGCCCACTCCAAAAGCCCCCAGATTCACGCCGCATTTGCTGCCCAGACCGGGCAGGCGATGACCTACGAGCACGTGCTGGCGCCGCTGGACGGGTTTGCGGCCACGGTGCGTGATTTGATCGCGCGCGGCTTTTCCGGCATCAACGCGACTGTGCCCTTCAAGCAAGAAGCCTTTGCGATGGCGGACAACTATTCGCAGCGCGTGCTAGCTGCCGGTGCGGCCAACACGCTCAAATTCACTTCAATCGGGATTGAGGCGGACAACACCGATGGCGCAGGCCTGGTGCGCGACCTCTCGCGCAACCTGCGCTTTACGCTGGCCGGCAGCCGCATCCTGCTGCTGGGCGCGGGTGGGGCGGCGCGCGGCGTGATTCAGCCGCTGCTTGACGCTGGCGCCGCGCAATTGCTGATTGCCAACCGCACGCATGCGCGCGCGGTCGAACTCGCGGCGCGCTTTGGCTTTGATGTCGAAGCCACATTACTGGATCTGCTGGATGCGCCCTTCGATCTGCTGATCAACGCCACGTCCACCAGTCTGTCTGGCCAGCGCCTGCACCTGCCAGACGTGATCTGCGGCCCTTCCACGCTGGCCTACGACATGATGTACGGCAAGGAGCCGACCGCTTTCATGCGCTGGGCCAGCGAGCGCGGCGCGCGCAGCAGTGATGGGCTGGGCATGCTGGTAGAGCAGGCAGCCGCATCGTTTGCGCTGTGGCGCGGGGTGAATCCAGATACCGCGCCGGTGCTGGCGCAGCTACGCGCAACGCGCAGCACGCCCAAAGCCGCCTGACATGCTGGCGCTCAAACTTGTGCGGCGCTGGACGCTGATTACGCTCGCGGTACTTGTCGCGATCGTGCTGCTGTTTCAGCTATGGTGCCTGGCGTGGATTGGCTGGTGGAAGTTCAACCCGGTGCAGTCCACCTCTTTTATGCGGCGCGAGCTGGCGACCTTGCAGCAAAAAGATCCGGCCGCTCAGCTCAAGCACCGGTGGGTGGCGTATGACAAGATTTCAGTGCACCTCAAGCGTGCGGTTATCGCAGCGGAAGACGCAAATTTCCCCGATCATGAAGGGGTGGACTGGGACGCGATTGAAGCCGCCTATGAAAAGAACAAAAAGCGCGGCAAGGTCGTCTCCGGCGGGTCAACGCTCACCATGCAACTGGCTAAAAACCTGTTTTTGAGCGGCGAGCGCAGCTACTTTCGCAAGGCAGAAGAACTCATCATTACCTACATGCTCGAAGGCGCGCTGGATAAGCAGCGTATTCTGGAGATTTACCTGAACAGCGTGGAGTGGGGCAGTGGCGTGTTTGGCGCGGAAGCCGCGGCGCGGCACTATTTTGGGGTGAGCGCGGCGCAGCTCTCGCCCTATCAGGCGGCGCGGCTGGCGGCCATGCTGCCGCGCCCCAAGTTCTACGACCGCAACCGCGGCAGCGTGTTTTTGTCCCGCCGCGCCGCCGCCGTGGCGCGGTTTATGGGTGATATTGAGGTTCCGTAGAGGCTAAAAAGGGTGTCTACGCAATATCCATGCGGGTTTTCAGCCATTTTTAATTGAAGAACCGCATGGATATTGCGTAGAGCAGTTTGAAGAACCTTTTTCAACCGCATGCGTCCAACTGCTTTCTGTCACCCAAAGCAACCCACCCATCATGACCCGAATCGCCTTCCGTTTGCTTGCAGCCGGCTTGCTGGCTGTGTCTTTGCACGCCCAGGCCGCCACGCAAGGCGCGCCCGCGCCGGCGTTTAACCTGCCTTCAACCAGCGGCAACCTGAAGCTGGACGATCTGAAGGGCCGCTGGGTGTATGTTGACTTTTGGGCATCCTGGTGCGGGCCGTGCCGGCAGTCGTTTCCGTGGATGAACGACATGCAGGCCAAGTTTGGCGACAAGCTGCGCATTGTCGGCATTAACGTGGATGCCAAACGCTCCGACGCTGACAAGTTTCTGGCGCAGACCCCGGCCAAGTTCATGCTCGCTTTTGACGACAAAGGCGAAACGCCCAAAGCCTACAAAATCAAAGGCATGCCCAGCAGCGTGCTGATCGCGCCGGATGGCACTGTGGCCTGGATTCACACCGGCTTTAAAGAAGGTGAAGCCAAGGAGCTGGAAGAAAAGCTCGCCAAATCCATCAGCGGCAAGTAAAACTCGGGGCTTGCCCAGCCGTATCTGTATCGAGCCTGTTTGGAGAAATTCTGCATGAAGCACTTATCCATCGTCCGCCTCGGCTTGTCTGCGGCAGCGCTGCTGCTCACCGTTGGCTGCGCGCAGATGCCGCAAGTCAATGCCTGGGAAAAAGGCATGCTGGCCAAGCCATCCATGAGCTTTAACAACGATCCGCTGGATGACCGCTACACGCAGCACATCTACGCCAGCAAGGAAAACAGCTCCGGCGGCGCCGGCGTGGGCGGTGGCGGCTGCGGCTGTAACTAAGCCCGTGATATTTTTGCAGCACCAAGAAAAATCTAAACACAATGAGCCTAGGCCGCTTTTTGGGTTTTTTGGGCTCTTTGGGAGAGTGTGAATGACGCAGTTGCCAAGCAAATCAACGTCCACCGCTGCTGCTGCCTCAAGCAAGCGCCGCGAGCAAGCCGGCGCCATCGCCGCGGCCGCGTTGCTGCTGCCGGGGCTTGCACCCAAGGGCGCGCTGGCGCAAAACACCGCGCCGGAACAAGGCGTGGTCAGCGCCAAATATCTGTACTACAAAGACAAGCAGCCTGGGCTGGACCGTATCGAGGTCAAGTCACCGTCGTTTTACGCGCTGATTCCGTTTGCCGGCGAGTGGTCGTTTGAAGGCTCGGTGGTGCAAGATGCAGTGTCGGGCGCAACGCCGCGTTTCTACTCCACGATTGCAGGCGCAACCAAGTATGACCCTGCCACCGGCCAGCGCGGCATGAAAGATGAACGCGTCGCTGGCGATGCCAAACTTACACGCTACTTTGGCCGCGCGACCGCGAATGTCGGCGTAGCGTATTCGACTGAAGATGACTACACCGGCCGCACAGTGAGTGCAGGCGGCAGTTGGTCCACGCCCAACAACAACACCACGTTCAGCGTCGGCCTCTCCGCATCCAATGACAAGATGAGTTCAACGGCAGACGTCAATGCCTTTATTGATTCAGACGGCAAGAAAACTCAGAGCAAGAGCCGCAAGGTCAATGAACTGCTGGTCGGAGTGACGCAGGTGCTTTCAACCCGCGACATTGTGCAGGCCAACCTGACGGTGAGCCGCGGCACGGGCTACTACACCGATCCGTACAAGCTGTTTGATAAAAGGCCCGATGAGCGCAACGCGACGATTTTGCTGCTGCGCTGGAACCGCTACTTTGATCAGCTCGACGGCACGCTGCGCACCAGCCTGCGCTTTTACGACGACAGCTTTGGCATCAACTCACAAACTCTGGGTGCAGAATGGGTGCAGCCGGTCGCGCAGGGCTGGACGCTCACGCCCGGCCTGCGTTACTACTCGCAAAGTGCGGCGGATTTCTACCAGAACCCGGTGTTTTCCGCAGGCCTGTTTGTTCCACCGCCGGGCGCGTCAACCGCAGAGTTCTTCTCTGCCGATCAACGCTTGGCCGGTTTTGGCGCGGTCACGGCCAGCCTGAAGGTCAGCAAAGAAGTCGCCAAGCTTTGGTCAATTGACGGCAAGGCCGAGTTCTATCGGCAAAAGGGCGAATGGCGTGCGTTTGGCAAGGGCAGCCCAGGGCTGGACGTGTTTGACGCTACCTTTCTGCAGGTGGGGGTGAGCAAGAAGTTCTGATGACGAAATGACTTTGCGCCTGCGGCGCTCAATGACAAAATGACGTGCAGGTGTTCAAGTCATCGCGGCGCATGAGCGCCGGGTCATTGAAGCCGCGTCTGCGGCAAAGTCATTCTGTCATTGCCACCAAATCAGGTAAATGAAAAAGGGCGCGAAAGCGCCCTTTTTCATTTGATCAGTAGATGCGTCTATGCAGCTGCTTTGTCCGCCAACAATTTCTGCAGTTCACCATTGGCAAACATTTCGGCCAGGATATCTGAGCCGCCGATAAACTCACCGCCGACATACAGCTGCGGGATGGTTGGCCAGTTGGAAAATTCTTTGATGCCCTGACGCACTTCTTCATCGTCCAGCACATTGACGGTGACGATGTTGCTCGCGCCCGACTGCTTGAGCAGTTGCACGGCGCGTCCTGAGAAGCCGCACATGGGAAACTGCGCGGTGCCTTTCATAAACAGCACGACCGGGTTGTCTTTGACGGTCTTTTCAATGAATGACTGCACTTCTTGATTCATAACGCATTTACCTTGCAGTTGTGTTCAGGACGAAAGCCATTATAAGCACGCGACCTCAAATAGCTAGGGGTTATCCCGATGAGCGCGCGAGTGCATTTTGCGCGACCGTATTACGCGGCTGAGCTGAAAGATCGGTGTGCGTTGCGACATTTTCAAGCCCGGCCTGCGTCAGCAGCGTTGCTACGGCTTGACCTTGGTCAAATCCGTGTTCCAGCGCCAGCCAGCCGCCGGGGTTTAGCCGCGCGCTCGCGCCATGGGCCAGGCGGCGCAGCAGTTGCAGGCCGTCCGCGCAGTCGGTCAACGCCGTCTGCGGCTCAAAGCGCAAATCACCTTGCCGCAGATGGGCATCGTCCGCGGCAATGTAGGGCGGGTTGGAAACAATCACATCAAACTGCGCAGCTTCCAGCGGCGCGTACAGATCGCCGCAGGCAAAGTGCACGCGCGCGTCCACGCCATGTTGGTGCGCGTTGGCGCGCGCGACTTCCAGCGCTTCCAGACTAATGTCGGTTGCAAACACATGCAGATCGGGCCGCTTGTGCGCCAGCGCCACGGCAATCGCGCCGCTGCCGCACCCAATATCTGCCACCTGGCCACCCGTGGGTGCATGGGTGGCGGCAAATTCCACCAGCCATTCGGTTTCCGGGCGCGGAATCAACACGGCTGGCGACACTTGGAGCATCAATCCGTAAAACTCGCGCTGGCCCGTGATGTATGCCACCGGCTCGCCAGCGGCGCGGCGCGCAATCACGGCATGCGCCGCATCACACTGCACGGGCGAGAGTGCATCGTCACGATGCGTAATCAGCCAGATGCGCGGTACGCCCAGCGCATGCGCCACCAGAACGCGTGCATCCAGCGGCGCAAGCCCCATGTGCACGGCGTGCGAAAGCAGGGTGGGAGGGGTGCAAATTGGCAAGTTTTAAGTGCCTTACGCAATATCCATGCGGTTTTTGAAGCAAAAACGGCTCAAAAACCGCATGGATATTGCGTACTAGCCTTTGAGGATCTGCTTGACGTCTGCCACCAGCGGGTCAATACCCACGCCGTGGCGCACAAACAGCCGCACGTTGCCTTTGGCATCCAGCACGTAGCTGGCGGCGGTATGGTCAATCGTGTAGTCGCTGCCGTCTTTGTTGGGCGCCTTGGCGTAGAAGACCTTGAACTTGTCGGCCAGGGCTTTGGTGGCGGCGGCATCGGCGTACAGGCCGACGAAGCTCTTGTCGAATGCGGGCACGTAGCCGGCGAGAATCGCCTGCGTGTCGCGCTCCGGATCCACAGTCACAAACAGCACTTGCAGCTTGTCTGCGTCCGCGCCAAGTTTTTGGCGCACCTGCGCCCACTCAGCCAAATTGGTGGGGCAGATGTCGGGGCAACGCGCA
>JBJOQV010000070.1:0-2926 GCA_046049785.1 Pseudomonadota bacterium | reverse complement strand
GTTTGCCAAGGCGCTGCAACACGGTGCGCCCAGCAAGCAGATGATGGCAGTGACGCTTGTCAGCGCGCTTGCACAGGCGCTGGCCTGGGGCTGCGCCGGCATTGTGATGGTCGCGCCTGGCGATGCGTTTGCGGAGTGCGTGCTGCACATCACGCTGGCGGCGGTGGTGTTTGCATCGATTCCAGTGCTGTCGCGCTATTTTCCGCTGGTGATTGCGTATTCGGTCGGCGTGTTCGGCCCGCTGGTGGCGCGCAATCTGTGGATTGGCGAGGTGCATAACGACGTGCTGGCAGTTCTGTGCGCGCTGGGCGGTATTTCTAGCTTGCTCAATGGCCGCGCCCAGTTTCTGACCTTGACCGAGATGTACCGCCGCCGCAAAGAAAATGCGCAGCTCATCGAAGCGCTGCGCAAAGAAAATCTTGCCACACAAGAAGCGCGCCAACTGGCAGAAGCCGCCGGCGCAGCCAAATCCCGCTTTTTTGCCGCCGCCAATCATGATTTGCGCCAACCGCTGCATGCGGTGGGTCTGCTGGCGCAAACGCTGCGTGCGCGCAAAGGCACGGTGGATGTAGGTGAAGTGTCGGAACGGATTGTGGAGTGCGTTGACAGCCTGGGCCACATCGTGGATGAGTTACTTGAGCTCTCCAGGATCGATTCCGGCCAGGTGCATGCGCAGCACGGCGCGTTTTCGCTGTGCGATCTGCTGGAAGAAGTGGCCAAGACCTATGAGCCGCTGGTGCAGGCCAAGGGGCTGCGCCTCACGCTGCAGACTGATTGCGCCACTGTCCAGAGCGATCGCGCGCTGCTGGCGCGTGTGCTGTCCAACTTAGTGTCCAACGCAGTGCGCTATACACACACCGGTTTCGTGCGGCTGCACACCAGCGTGCAAGAGGGTAGTGTGCAACTGCTTGTGGAAGATTCTGGCGTGGGCATTGCCGCGGCGGATCTGCCGCGTATCTTTGATGAGTTCTACCAGGTCGGCAACAAAGCGCGCGACCGCAAACAAGGGCTTGGTCTTGGCCTGGCCACCGTCAAGCGGCTAAGCGACTTGCTCGGGCTGAATTTGCGGGTGCAGTCCGAGCCCGGCAGCGGCACCGTATTCACCATGCATCTACCGCTGAGCCAAGAGCAGACGCTGCCTGCCTTGACGGATCAAGCGCCTTCGCAAGATGTACTGCAGGATAAGCGGATTCTCGTGATTGAAGACGACGAAGCGTCCAGCCACGCCATGGCCCTACTGCTCAAAACCTGGGGCTGCGCAGTGCGCACTGCGGCCACCGAGCACGAGGCGCTCGCGTTGGTGGCGCAAGGCTACACGCCCGATTTCGTGCTCGCAGACCTGCGCTTGGCCGATGGTCAAAGCGGCTGCCGCGCCACCGAAGAGCTGCGTGCACGCCTGGGTCTGCATCTGCCTGCCCTGATTGTGACTGGCGATGCTGCCGTAGAGCTGGTCTGCACCGCAGAAGATTCCAACATTACCGTGATGCGCAAACCCGTGAACCCGATGCGGCTGCGTGCGTTCTTGAACAACGCGTTTGCTGCGGCGTAAGTACCGCAGTTTTAACGCTTTTGAAAGTGCTGTACGCAGTATCCATGAGGATTTTGAGACAAAATGGCTCAGGAAGCGCATGAATACTGCGTAGTGTATGTTTCAACGCGCTTTTCACAGGCCTAAGGAATCAGCACCGCCGCGCTTGCCCTGATGGCTGAATCGCATAAAGGCTTGGCGCTCTGGCGCGGGGCAACTCTGGCCAGACAGCTTCAGGCAAATAATCGCCAGTACTCGTGCCTTAGTGGTCCGGATGCTGCTGCGCCCACGTTTTGGCCTTGGCAATGGCGATACGGATGGCCTTGCCTTCTTCTGTGCCTTCCTCCAGCAATGCGTTGGCGATTTCAATCGCCTTGGCGCGAACTTCAGGCGCAAGATTTTTCATTGACACCGGGTAGTCGCTGCTAGTCCAAGGCATCGCTATCGCTTCCAGTGGACGCGCAGCAAGTACTGGTCTAGTTCGTAGTGAAAGTCGAGATCACCCTGATGCGCATGATGCAGCGCCTCACCAATTCCGCGCGCCAAGTGGATGTCCGTCGTGGTAATCAGCACTTGATCCACCGAGGTATCGATGCTCATGATTCGCTGCAAGGGATGCTCAGCCTTTGCCCGCTCTTCACAGTGGCGGATAAGGTTGAGCAGATCCACACGATGATTCAATGCATATGGCCCGGCGATCGCGACGTAGCCGGCAGGAAATTTATCGCGGATGCGCTGGCATGCCGGGCACAGCGCCTGATGTGCGCCGGCGGGTGCCAGACTCCACTGCCAGCGACCCTTGAGAAACACGGCATTGCATTGCGGACAGGTTGTTGGTTCATGCAGTTTGCCTTTGAGTTGATAGGGATCATGGACTGTTTCATCCATGATCTGCATTTTGCGGCCTTCGGAGAAGACGGCTGGAGCAGGCTTGGCAGGTTTCAATGCTCACCTCGAGCGACAAGTCGTGACGGTTTGGGCGCTTTGCGACGCAAGGCGCGTGTCATGCAATCCAATTCACTGTAGAGGTCGATTGCGCGCACTGGTTTGCGCTTGATCAAACACGTCCGAGACGATTACCTTTGACCAGGATCAATGCCGGCCATGCTGAGGCGCCTAGGCTTGAATAATGAGATCGAAGGAGAGAAAGATGCATCTACGAATTTTCAGACTTGCCTGCATATTGCCGGCGTTTGTTTTTGCCGCCGCAATGGGAAGCACTGCAGCCAGAGCCGCCCCAGCGCAGGAGGAGCTAGTCACCAAAGCGGACGCGACGTTTGGCGCATTCAGGTCCGATCCAAAAATGGAGTGGCTGGCAAAAAACCTGGGTAAGGCCAAGGCCGTGGTGATTGCGCCCAGCATTGTCAAGGCCGGTTTCATCCTGGGCGGCTCGGGCGG
>JBJOQV010000069.1:0-5411 GCA_046049785.1 Pseudomonadota bacterium | reverse complement strand
TGGTGCGTCTACCAATTTCGCCACCTTCGCGGGCGGTGTTTTTTCTAGCGCCGCCGGGCGTTGAAACGGCTTGGGCCACGGCGGCAAAACGTCACGATTCAGATGCCTGCTATTGTAGCGGAAACCACTCTACAGCCTTGTTTTGCAGGCGTTTCCAGCCGATGGCGGTCGATCACTACGAGAATTTTCCGGTAGCCAGCTTTTTGATGCCGCGTGCGCTGGTGCCCGCCGTCACCGCCGTTTACCGCTTCGCACGCACGGCCGACGATATTGCCGATGAAGGCGATGCAGCGCCCAACGAGCGCTTGGCGCAGCTTGCAGCGCTGCAGCAAGACGTGCAACGGCTCGCACATAGCGAACCGGCGCAACATCCCGCCGTGGCCGGGCTTGCGCCACACGTTGCCGCGCACCGCTTGCCGCTGCAGTTGTTTGAAAATTTGCTTTCTGCTTTCAGCCAAGACGTCACCACCACGCGGTACGCCACGTTTGATGCCCTGCTTGACTACTGCAGCCGCTCAGCCAATCCAGTTGGGCGCCTGATGCTCGCTCTCTACCGCGCGCATGGTTTCTTGCAGCAGGAGCAGTCCGATTCCATCTGCTCCGCGCTGCAGCTTGTGAACTTTTGGCAAGACGTGGCCGTGGATTTGCACAAGGGCCGCATTTACATCCCGCAAGAAGATCTGCAGCGCTTTGGTGTTTCAGAGCAAGAACTCGTTGCCAATCCGGCCGCCGTGATGCAAACCGCAGCGTGGCAAAACCTGATGCAGTTCGAAGTGGATCGTGCCCGAGGCATGCTGCTGGCAGGCAAACCGCTACCCAAAGCGCTGGGCGGCCGCATCGGGGTGGAACTGCGCGGCATCATCCACGGGGGCCTGCGCATTTGCGAGAAGCTGGCCGCCTGCGGCTACGATGTGCACCGCGCCCGCCCGGTGCTGACCAAGCGGGACTGGGCAGTGATTGCCTGGCGCGCCTTGTGACTTTGAATTTCCACGATGCCTCTTTTCTGTAGCTACCCCACCCCCCGCCCTCCCCTGCAAGCAAGGGAGGGGGCGATTAGTCGAATTCGCATGCGCGAATTCAACCAGCTATGAATCCGATCGAATACTGCAAAAACAAAGCTGCTGCGTCCGGCTCCAGCTTTTACTACAGCTTTTTGTTTCTGCCGCCGGCCAAGCGCGATGCGATCATGGCTTTCTATGCGTTTTGCCGCGAGGTGGACGATGTGGTGGATGAAGTCAGCGACACGCAGCTGGCCCGCATCAAGCTCGCTTGGTGGCGCACCGAGATTGATCGCCTGTACGCAGAAAAGCCGGACGATCCGCCCACCCACCCCGTCGCCCTCGCGCTCAAGCAGACGCAAGGCATTACGCAGGTGCGCCAAGCGCAACTGATGGAAATCATTGCCGGCATGGAGATGGATTTGAACCAGACCCGCTACCCGGATTGGGAAGCGCTGCGCGTGTATTGCCACCGCGTTGCCGGCGTGGTGGGTGAAGTGGCGGCGCAGATTTTCGGCATTGCCAGCCCGGCCAGGCAGCAGCAAACCCGCGAGTATGCCAACACGCTGGGCCTGGCGCTGCAAATGACCAACATCATCCGCGACGTAGGCGACGATGCGCGCCGCGGCCGCGTGTATCTGCCGGAAGACGCACTGGCCAAACACGGCCTTACGCGTGAAGACGTGCTCGCACGCAAACCCAGCGCCGCATTCACGCAGCTCATGCAAGAGCAGGCGCTGCTGGCGCGCAGCCTGTATCAAGAGGCTGCGGGCAAGCTCGCCGCGCAGGATGTGCGTGCCCAGCGCGCCGGCCTGATCATGGGCCGCATCTACCGCGCTCTGCTGGAAGAAATTGCGGCAGACAACTTTCCCGTGCTCACCCAGCGCATCGCCCTCACGCCGCTGGCAAAGTTCTGGCTGGCCTGGAAAAGCTGGGTGTTTCCCGGCAGCGCCGTGGCAGCACTGAAGCGATGATTTTGAGGCATTTAAACATGCTCTACGCAATATCCATGCGCCTTTTGAGCCAATTTTGCTTGAAAAGGCGCATGGATATTGCGTACTCCGCTTTTGATCCCCTCTCCCGCGTGCGGGAGAGGGTTAGGGTGAGGGCCGACGCATGAGCCAACGCATAGCCATCATCGGCGGCGGCTGGTCCGGCCTCACTGCCGCCATTCAGCTCATCGCACAGGGCAAACACGTCACGCTATTTGAAGCCGCGCCGCAGCTAGGCGGCCGCGCGCGCAGCCTTCAGTGGAAGACCGATACAACCACCCACACCATCGACAACGGCCAGCACATCATGATCGGCGCCTACCGCGCCACACTCGCGCTGCTCAAGCAAATTGGTGTGAATGAACGCGCCGTGTTCAAGCGTGAAGCGCTGCACATCACCACGCCAAGCGGCGCACTGTTCAAAGGCAAGGCCGGCTGGGGGCCGCTCAAACTCGCGCTGCCCATCATGGCGTCCGGCAATTTGACGTTCGATGAAAAAATCGCGCTGCTGCGCGTCACCCGTGCGCTCGTCAAAGCGCCGCCGCCCGCCGGCACCACGGTGGCGCAGTGGCTGGCCAGCCTGCAGCAGCCCAAAAAATTGTGTGCCCTGATGTGGGAACCGCTGGCCGTCGCTGCACTGAACACCGCACCGCACGAGGCCGATGCCGTCATCTATCACCGCGTGCTGTCAGACACACTCACCGCCGGCTCATCTGCCAGCGATCTGCTGCTGCCGCGCACGGGCTTGTCTGATGTATTGCCCAATGCCGCGCAAGACTTTTTGGCAAAGCATGGCGCCACGATTCATCTGCGCACACCGGTACGCAGCATCGCCAAGACAGACAGCGGCTTTGCCGTAGACGGCGCGGCATTTGATGCAGTCGTCATCGCCACATCGCCTTGGGTTGCAGAAGATTTGCTGCGCCCCCTGCCCCAGCTCAGGCAAACCGCAGATCAAATCGCCGCACTCAACTGGCGCCCCATCACCACCGTGTACTTGGAACTCGCCACGCGCTGGCAACCACCCGCGAGCATGACTCTCCTACCGGACCCCGCGATGCCCGGTGGCTGGTGGATGTTTGACCGCACGCCAGAGCACAAAGCCCCCTCTCCCGCATCAGCGGGGGAAGGTTGGGGAGGGGGCAAAGAACGTGGGCAAAGCACAACGCTTCTCTCGATAGTCGCCAGCGACAGCGCCCCAGACGATTCCGGCCGCCGCATGTTCGGCCGCCGCGCCCTCACCGTGCTCAAGCACTACTTCGCGCAGCTGCCTGTGGCCACCGCAACAAACGTCGTGAGTGAAAAGCGCGCCACCTTCGCCTGCGTGCCGCACCTTGCGCGGCCCGCAAATGCCACGCCGCTGCCTGGGCTTGTGATTGCGGGGGACTACACAGATCATCCCTATCCTGCAACGCTGGAAGGGGCGGTGATGAGTGGGCTGGCTGCCGCGGGTGCTCTCAAGTAGCTTCTACGCAATATTCATGCGGGTTTTCAAGCAAAATAGCCTGAAAACCCTTATGAATACTGCGCCCTCACCTCTCCCGCATTCGCTCCACCGCCTCATCAATCCGGTCCACCGCCCACACTTCCAGGCCTTCGATCTTGCCCTTCGGTGCATTGGCACGCGGCACGATGGCGATGGAAAAACCCAGCTTGGCAGCTTCGCGCAAGCGCTCTTGCCCGCGCGGTGCGGGGCGGATTTCTCCGGCTAACCCTACTTCGCCAAACGCTACCAATCCACGCGGCAATGGTTTGTTACGCATGCTGGACATGATGGCCAGCAGCACGGGCAAGTCGGCGGCGGGTTCAGTGATGCGCACGCCGCCCACGGCGTTCACAAACACATCCTGATCGTAGGCCGCTATGCCGGCATGACGATGCAGCACGGCTAGCAGCATTGCGAGGCGCGTGGTGTCAAAACCCACGGTAAGGCGGCGCGCGTTGGGCATGTGGCTGGCATCCACCAGCGCCTGCACTTCTACGAGCAGCGGGCGCGTGCCTTCTTGCGTGACCATCACGCAGGTGCCGGGCACCGGGCCCTGCGTGCCGCCGTGCGATTGGCTCAAGAACAGCGCAGACGGGTTGCTCACGCCCTTGAGGCCTTTGTCTGTCATGGCAAACACGCCCAGTTCATTGACCGCGCCAAAGCGGTTTTTGAAGGCACGCACAATGCGAAAGCTGGAGTGCGTATCGCCTTCAAAATACAGCACGGTATCGACAATATGCTCCAGCACGCGCGGGCCGGCGAGCGTGCCCTCTTTGGTCACGTGGCCCACCAGCACCATGGCGCAGCCGGTGGACTTTGCCAAGCGCGTGAGGTGCGCCGCACACTCGCGCACCTGCGACACACTGCCCGGCGCGGCGGTGAGTTCACCCGAAAAAAGCGTTTGGATGGAATCGATCACCGCAACATCCGGCCGCTCGGCCTGCAGCGCGGCGGTAATGCGTTCAAGCTGAATTTCTGCCAGCACCGGCAGGTTGTGCGAAGGTACAGAAAGGCGCTGCGCGCGCAGGGCGATTTGCTCCGCGCTTTCCTCTCCGCTGACATACAGCACCTTTTGCGTGGCGCTCATGGTGGCCAGCGCCTGCAGCAACAACGTGGACTTGCCAATGCCGGGATCACCGCCAATCAACACCACGCCACCATGCACCATGCCGCCGCCCAGCGCGCGATCAAACTCCTCGATACCGGTGGAAATGCGTGGCACTTCGCGCGCTTTGACTTCGCTGAGTTTTTGTACGCCCGCGGTAGGCGCGAGTGATTTGAAGCGGGATACTGATGGCGCGTCTGCAACAGATTCCACCAGCGTGTTCCACGCGCTGCAATGCGGGCACTGGCCCTGCCATTTTGGGCTTTGGCCGCCGCATTCGCTGCAGGTGTAAAGAGTTTTGGGGGGTTTGCTCATGAATTTAGATTTCTCCCTCCCTGCTTGCGGGGAGGGTTGGGGTGGGGTACGGTCTTCATGGGCTGCCAACACACTGATGCGCGGCCCCCTCCCAACCTCCCCCGCAAGCGAGGGAGGAGTACGATCAGTTGATCGGTTGAGATCAGAATCACTGCGCTTCAATCATTGGCACACGTGGCGCCACCGCGCACATCAGCTCATAGCCGATGGTGCCCGCCGCATTGGCCACCTCGTCAATCGGCAGGCTGTTGCCCCACAACTCCACCGCAGAACCGATACGTGCCTGCGGAATATGCGTCAGGTCGATAGTGATCATGTCCATCGACACGCGGCCCGCGATGCTTGTGCGCACATCTTCCACCAGCATCGGCGTGCCATCGGGCGCATGGCGCGGGTAGCCGTCTGCATAGCCGCAGGCAACGATGCCGATGCGCATGGGTTTTGCTGCCTTGAAGCGGCTGCCGTAGCCCACATGCTCGCCCGCCTGCACGTCTTGCATGCCGATGATTTCAGAG
>JBJOQV010000068.1:0-4111 GCA_046049785.1 Pseudomonadota bacterium | reverse complement strand
AACTGCAGCAGCGGCAGCGCAGGTGCGCTGCGGCAGCGGCGGCGGTAAAGGATGACCGCGCAGGTCAACATGACGGCGCACCAGAGCGTGGTGAACAGGGTCGAAATTGGCGGCGAATCGTTCCAGATTTGCAAAGCAATGATCACGATGATCATGCCGGCAAACTTGAACAAGAACAGACCAAGATAAAACCTTGTTGTCTCCGCAAACCGCCGCGGTGTGGTTTGTGTGAGCGCCAGATCCATGGCGCCGCTGCACAGCAGAGCTTTGAGCAGCAACGCCAGTGCGGTGGCGGGCCCGCCGAGCACCCAGAAGGTCAGCAGCACAAGCGCAATTAGCCAGGCCATATTGGCCAAGACGGTCAGCGCAATGCGCTGGGCCAGCCAGCGCGATCGCTCAGCGGCTGCTGGCGCGCCAGGCAGGAGCATCAGCACAGCCTGCTCGGTGCGGGTGTGAGCCAGTGAGAGCATGAACAGATTGCCAAAGCTCACCGCAAGTATGCCCATCAACATCCCTGTCATCGTGGGCGTCATCTGCTTGGCGGTGATCATAGCCATGGGTGGGCCGCCAAACCACAGCAGCAAAGCGGCAACCAGTGCCGCAAGCGGCGGCACAAAACCCAGCGAATAGAGCGGATTCCACTGCGGGCCTAACCCTAGCGTAATGCGTATGCGGATCGGCCAGCGATGTACAAAGCGCAGACTCCATGCACCCAGTAACTCAAAGCGGATGTAATCCAGCACGCGGTTGCCGGAGGGTTTCACACTGGCGCCGTTGTGGGTGCTGTTGTTGTAGCGCCCAATGCGCGAGGCGCGCGCAGCACGGTCGCCGGGCGTGCCGGCGAAATACGCCCAGTGAAAGAACCATGCGCTTACTGCGACCGCCCCTGCAAGTAGCAGCGGTGCGGCGGCTCCAGCAACTGCGTACACAGAATATGCGCCCGCGTAAACAGCGCTTTTCATGGCGCTTGGCATGACCCAGCCAATCACCCAGACAAACCACAGTGACGGCCGGCCAAAACAGGTCAAGAACCATGTGCCGATGCACACGCCGATGGTGAGCTGGGCGAACAGCGTAGAAGCGGACGGCGTTTTACCGTCCAGGTGATTGAAAACGACAACGAGAATGCAGATCAAGAGCGCCAGCGCGCCCCATGTGGCAAACCCAACCGCCTTGAGCGCTTTGCGGTGGCCGGGCGCGGTATCGGCAGCGGCCACGGATTGCAGTCGCTGTACGGCCAGCGGCAGGCTGAAAAACACCATGATGCACAACATTAGCCCCGGCAGGAGCAAGCTCCACAGCACGCTCTTGTAAAGGGGTTGATCGCTGCCCACAAATGCGCCGAGGAAGGTGCCTACACTGCTCAGCAGCGCCAAACCCGCCATGATCTTGCGCATCAACGGTGAAATCAGATGCCACGCCTGCGCAACGATGGCACGCTCGCCTTGCAGCCAGGGCTTTTGCGCGATGCGCTGCATGGCTGTGGTGGTCACTGCGTCAGCTCCACAAACAAATCTTCCAGACCAACGCGATCGGTGCGCACGCCTTGCGCCGCCAGCGCTGCGCATTGCGCCTCACTGCGCTCATCTACCTGGATCAAGGCGCTGAGTTGGCCGCCCGGCAATTCTTGCCGGCTCAGCAATGTGCCGGGCAGCTTGCCCAGCAGTGCGGTTGCAGGCCCAGTGATTTTGCGGGTGCTGTCGGTCAGGGCATCCAGCGGTGCCTGCAGGGCAATCTTGCCGCCGCGCAGAAACGCGACGTCCAGCGCGATGCGCTCCAGGTCGGTGAGGATGTGGGTGGAAAAAATAATCGTGGTGCCGCGCTCAACACTGTCCACCAGCTCGCGCAGAAAGTCGCGGCGGCCGGCGGGGTCTAGCGCTGCCACCGGCTCGTCCAGCACGAGCAGTTCGGGGTCTGGCGCCAAAGCGCGAATGATCGATAAGCGCTGCTTTTGCCCGCCTGAGAGCTTGCCAATGCTTTTGCCTGGCTCAATGCCCCAGCGCTGCATCAGCGCTTGCACTTTCTCGCGATTCCAGCGCGGATAAAAGCTGGCAAAGTAGTCCATCAGCTGACCGGCGGTGAGCCATTCAAACGTGTTGCTATCTTGCGGTACGTAACCAATGCGGGCACGCACTGTGTCATCAAGCGCCAGCGCATCCGCGCCGTAAACGCGCGCCTGCCCGGCCGTGGCGCCGCGTAAACCTAGCGCGCATTCCATCAACGTGCTTTTGCCCGAGCCGTTGCGGCCTAGCAGGCCCAGCACGGTGCCGGCGGGCACGTCAAGGTCCAGAAGATCCAGCACCGGCTTGCTGTCATAGTGCTTGGTGAGGCCGCGGATTGACAGCGGCAGATGTACATCGATCGGCGCATCGAACCGGGTGGCTGACTCTGGCAGGGCGCTCATGGGGCGTTTCCTTTCTCGAGCAATTCTTTGAACAGCGCCACTGCGTCGTCTGGCGAAATCTCCAGTTGCGCGGCTTCAAGTGCGGCCCGCGCCAATACGGGGTGCAGCAGGTCAAGGCGCGCCGTAAGGTCTTGCGCGGCGCCGCCGCTTTGCGCTACCACCATGCCCAGGCCGCGCTGACGGATCAGCAAGCCGCCTGCCTCAAGCAGGCTGTAAGCCTTGGAGACAGTCATGGGATTGACGGCAAAGGTGCTGGCCACATCACGTACCGAAGGCAGACCATCGCCCGGTGCGAGCTGGCCGGCGGCGATCAGGCGGCGTACCTGCTCGACCAGTTGGCGGTAAATCGGCTCGGTGGAGCCCGCATTCACGCTAAATAGCGCTGCGGCCGAGAGTTCGTGTTTTGGAGGCATGGGGCAGCAGGAATCAGTGCCGGTCTTGGCGCGGTGTGGTCACCCACAGGGCTACACAGGCCGCCGCCAGGGTCGCGATCAACGCCGCGTGTCCGCCGCTGGCCGCAGCGCCAAGACCGGCCGCGCCCAGCAGGGTAGCCCTGCCGGCCGGGCCAATTGATGCAATAAACAGTAAAGGCATGGTGCGCGCTCCGCATTGCAAGTACTTGGGGGTGATTCACAGCGACTTGTGTATTAGTATAGTAATACACATGGTTATCAAGTCAAGCGACTTGCTCCAGGCGAGCGGAGTCGTTTGTTTCTGTAGATCGATGCGTTTCTCAAAAGAGGCATGACGCAATATCCATGAGGGTTTTCAAGCATTTATGACTGGAAATGCTTATGGATATTGCGTTGCCCGTACGAAATTCTTTCTCTGTCTAGCGCGAACGCCAGCTCGGCTACCTGGCGATGTAGCCCCAATGTTGCATCGCACGCTATTTGTCAGCGTTGCTTTTCTGCACGCAACTGTCATGTTTTGTCTTGGACAAAATAAAACTCTCACTTAAATTTCGCTCCGTGCTTTGTTTGCAATTTGAAGGAGATTTAGATGATCAAGTTTTGTGTCGCCGCGTTCGTGGCAGTTGGGCTGTACTGGGCCTCTAATCCCACGGCAGCGCAGCAGCGCTCGGCAGAGCCGCTGGCCAGCTCGATCAATGAAATCGGTTTTTTGCGCTCTGTGCCGCAATTGGCGGCGCGCGCTTATCTGCAGTTGGCGCTGAACCTGGAACCCAAACGCGCCAGCGAGGCGATTGCGCTGGCCAACAAGGGCTTGCGTGAGGGCGTGGGCATCGCACGCCAGATCGTCGGGCCGGACCGCGAGGGGCTTGCGAGCCTGGAGGCTTATCAGCGTGAGACCGAGGCATTGCTGATGCTCGCAGCGCAGCCGGCCGACAAGCAGCGTGTGCGTGACATCAGCGAGCGCGCCGACCGCGCGACCAACCTTGCAAGCAAGGTGGTTGATGTGGCGCTGGTGCGCCTAGGCGGCGAAGCGCCGCGCGCGGTGACTAGCTCGGGCTTGCAGCGCACGATTTCGCTGCGCCTTGCCAAGATTGAACTCATGCACGGGCTGGGGCTGCCGATTTCCGCACCCGAAGTCGCGCAGTTGCAAAACGCATTTACACAGAACCTGAACTATCTGGGCGCTTCTACGCTGGCTACTGACCGTATCAAGGCCGAGGTCGCGCTGGCCCGCACGCAGTGGATTTTCATGGAAAAAGCGATCCAGCGCGTGACCTCCGGCCCGCAGGCGCAG
>JBJOQV010000067.1:0-5667 GCA_046049785.1 Pseudomonadota bacterium | reverse complement strand
GCTTTGTTGCGCTCCTGGAAATCGGCCAAGCGCTTGAGCTGGCTTTGCTTTTCATCTTCGGTGCTGCGTGCCAATTCCAAGGTCTCGGGAATCGGGTCGCCATGCGGGTTGCGGAAGGTGTTGACACCAATGATGGGCAGCTCGCCGGTGTGCTTGAGCATTTCGTAGTGCATGCTCTCATCTTGAATTTTGCCGCGCTGGTAACCGGTTTCCATCGCGCCGAGCACGCCGCCGCGCTCGGCAATTTTTTCAAACTCGGCGAGTACGGCTTCTTCTACCAGCTCGGTCAGCTCTTCAATGATGAAGCTGCCCTGGCTGGGGTTTTCGTTCTTGGCCAAGCCCCATTCGCGGTTGATGATGAGCTGGATCGCCATCGCGCGGCGCACAGATTCTTCTGTGGGCGTGGTGATGGCTTCGTCATACGCGTTGGTGTGCAGGCTGTTGGCGTTGTCATACGTGGCAATCAGAGCTTGCAGCGTGGTGCGGATGTCGTTGAAGGCGATTTCTTGCGCGTGCAGGCTGCGGCCGCTGGTTTGGCAGTGGTACTTGAGTTTTTGGCTGCGCTCATTGGCGCCATACTTCTCTTTCATCGCCACCGCCCAGATGCGGCGCGCCACGCGGCCCAGCACGGTGTATTCCGGGTCCATGCCGTTGGAAAAGAAGAATGAAAGGTTCGGCGCAAAGTCATCAATGTGCATGCCGCGCGCCAAATACGCTTCTACAAACGTGAAGCCATTGCTCAGCGTAAACGCGAGCTGGCTGATGGGGTTGGCACCCGCCTCGGCAATGTGATAACCGCTGATGCTCACGCTGTAAAAGTTGCGCACGTCATGGTGCACAAAGTACTGCGCAATATCGCCCATCACCTTGAGTGAAAACTCGGTGGAAAAAATGCAGGTGTTCTGGCCCTGGTCTTCTTTGAGAATATCGGCCTGCACGGTGCCGCGCACATTGGCAAGGGTCCAGGCGCGGATTTTGGCGGCTTCATCGTCGGTGGGTTCGCGCTTGTTGTCGGCGCGGAATTTGTCCAGATTCTGATCGATCGCTGTGTTCATGAACATGGCCAGAATTGTGGGCGCGGGGCCGTTGATGGTCATGCTCACCGACGTGCTGGGGCTCGTAAGATCAAAGCCGCTGTACAGCACTTTCATATCGTCCAGCGTGGCGATACTCACGCCGCTGTTACCTACCTTGCCGTAAATGTCTGGCCGCGGCGCGGGGTCTGCGCCATAGAGCGTGACGCTGTCAAACGCGGTGCTCAGGCGCTTGGCTGGCATACCAGCACTGACCATCTTGAAGCGTTTGTTGGTGCGAAACGGATCGCCCTCGCCGGCGAACATGCGCGTGGGGTCTTCGCCTTCACGCTTGAAGGCAAACACGCCAGCGGTGTAGGGGTAGCTGCCGGGCACGTTTTCCAGCATCAGCCACTTGAGCAGCTCGCCATGGTCTTCGTACTTGGGCAGTGCGACTTTTTTGATCTTGGTGCCGGACAGTGAGGTGACGGTGAGCGCAGTGCGGATTTCTTTGTCGCGGATTTTGACGACGTACTCGTCACCGGCGTAGGCCGCCTGCATTTGCGGCCACATAGCCAGGAGTTTTTTCGAAGAAACGTCTAACTGTGTATCGCGCTCGGCTATAAAACTATCAAGCTGCTCAAGTACTGAACCGGTGGCATCCAGGGCGCCAGACAAAGCTTGCATGACCTTGCCGCCGGCTCCGCTGCCGTAGGCAGTACGAAAAATTTCTTTTGTCACACTCAGGGCATGACGCTCACGTGCCAGCCTGGCCTGCTCATGCGCACGCTTTTTATAGCCGCGCACCGACTCAGAAATCTCTGCCAAGTAGCGCACGCGGGCGGACGGTACCACCGGTGTTTGGTTGCTGCTGTGGCGCACGGCCACTTTGGGCAGGCGGCCGTCAACGGCTTTCAAACCCAGGCTTTCCAGCTTGGGCAGCAGGGCTTGGTAAAGCGCGGTCACGCCGTCGTCATTGAAACGCGCCGCCATGGTGCCAAATACGGGCATTTGCTCGGTAGGCGTGTTCCAGGCTTCTTTATTACGCTGCACTTGCTTACTCACATCACGCAGCGCGTCGGCAGAACCTTTGCGGTCAAACTTGTTGATGGCAACAAAATCGGCAAAATCGAGCATATCGATTTTTTCGAGCTGGCTGGCGGCGCCGAACTCCGGCGTCATCACATACAGTGAGCAATCCACATGCGGCACGATGGCGGCATCGCCCTGGCCAATACCGGATGTTTCCACCACGATCAAATCAAACCCGGCACATTTGCACGCGGCAATCACATCCGGCAGGGCTTGGCTGATTTCTGAGCCGGCTTCGCGCGTGGCGAGTGAGCGCATAAAGACTTTTGCGCCACCTTTCCACGGATTGATGGCATTCATGCGGATGCGGTCACCCAGCAAAGCGCCACCACTCTTGCGGCGCGACGGATCAATGCTGATCACGGCCACGCGCATTGCGTCGGCTTGATCCAGCC
This sequence comes from Pseudomonadota bacterium, assembly GCA_046049785.1. Taxonomy (GTDB): domain Bacteria; phylum Pseudomonadota; class Gammaproteobacteria; order Burkholderiales; family Burkholderiaceae_C; genus JBJOQV01. Next base: position 3,167 of record JBJOQV010000067.1, on the reverse strand, counting down.
GCAGGCGGCGGATCAACTCGTCTGTAAGCGAGCTTTTGCCCGCGCCGCCGGTGCCGGTGATACCGAGCACGGGCACTTTGGCGGTATCGGCAGTTTTATGCAGCGCGGTTTTAAGTGCCGCCTCGCAAGCGCCATTCTCAAGCGCAGTGATGAGCTGTGCCAGCGCACGCCAGGCCAGCTCGTTGTGGCCCTTGAGCGCGCCAAGCGCTTTGGGTGCGCGCGCGCTCAGATCTTGATCGCAGCGCATCACCATCTCGCCAATCATGCCTGCCAGGCCCATTTTCTGGCCGTCTTCGGGGCTGAAGATGCGCACGCCCACGCTGTGCAAATCTGCAATCTCGGCAGGCACAATCACGCCGCCGCCACCGCCAAACACGGCAATGTTCTTGCCGCCGCGCTCGCCAAGCAGTTCCACCATGTATTTGAAATACTCCACATGGCCGCCCTGATAGCTGCTCACGGCAATGCCCTGTACATCTTCTTGCAGCGCGGCGGTCACCACTTCATCCACGCTGCGGTTATGACCCAGATGAATCACTTCTGCGCCCATGCTCATGAGAATGCGGCGCATGATGTTGATGCTGGCGTCATGCCCATCAAACAGGCTGGCGGCGGTGACAAAACGCACTTTGTGCTTGGGCCGGTAGTTGGCCAGGGCTTTGTAGTCGGCGGTCAGTTCAGTCATGGCGGCGTGGGCAGGACTTGGGGGTACAGGAATGCCAGCGTACTGCTGCCAACACGGCATGCAAGGGCTGGTGAGCAAAATACGTTAGTTGACGTTTACGTAAACGTCAACTACAAGCCCCTTGCTTTTGACTGGCAGATGTTGCTTTGCGCTTTTGCGACGCCATGCCGCAAAAGGGGCGCGGGTTGACCCGATATTCATCAAGCAGAATGAAGGTTGGCGCGCGGGCAGACTACGCCGGCCCGTACACTCCAGACAAACGCTGCTTGCAGCCACAACAACACGCACCTGACACGCATGTCAATCAAGCTCACGCCCGCCATGGATTCCACCGCGCCGATCCGCACCGAAGCGGGCGCGCAGGAGTTGCGCGTGCGGGCGCTGGGGCTACAGCAAAAGGTACGCACGGTCCTGCTGCTGGTGGACGGCAAACGTACAGTGGCCGAGGTGCGCAAGCTGATGCAAGGCGCTGGCGTAGCGCCGGAACATCTGCAGCAACTGCTTGATCTGGGGCTGATCGCCATGCCCACGAGTGCAAGCTCGCCAACACCAGCGCCGCCGCCCGCTGCAGAGGCGCCCAAGCCCGGCAGGCCAACACTGGCCGATATCCTGGGCGGCGCGCCGATCGATCCGCCCTCGACCATGACCGCGATCAACCGCGCGTATGAGCCTTACCTGGACCCCGCCGGGCGCGACGTGAACAATCTTGGCGCCAACACAATGTCTGCGGTATTCGGCCAGATTGGCTTGCCCAACGCCGAGCCGCTGGGCGTGCCGTCTGACTCGGTGAAGGATGCCGACCCGGCGCTCTCCGCCGCGCGCAGCCACCTGACGCAGGCGCTCAACGCGATGGCGCCTACCGACAGCGCAGCGCTGATGTTTCGCATCGGCCGCTGCAACAGCCGCACAGAAATGACCGATCTGCTGCGCGAGGTAGAAGTAAAGCTCGCGCGCCGCGGCCGCGTGAACGAAGCCGCAGAAGTGGTGCGGCACGCGCGTGCGCTGTTGATGGCTTAGTTTCTACGTCAAATCGAAAGGCGACTACGCAGTATCCATGCGCCTTTTGAGCGATTTTTGCCCCAAAAGGCGCATGGATATTGCGCAGCACCTAAAAAACACCGTGTCAAATCCGCGCCAGCAACATCAAACCAATTTGCAGCAGCACGATCAACACCAGCGGTGACAGATCGACGCCGCCCACCAGCGGAACCACGCGGCGGATCGGTGCGAGCAGTGGCGCAAACATGCGGGCAAGGATGTTATACAGCGGCGAATCGCTGCTGACCCAGCTGAGCACCGCATAGACCAGCAGCAGCAGCATCAAGCCTTGCAGCGCAACGCGCAGCATTTCTTCCAGAGCAAACACCACAACACCCACGATGCCGCCGGGCGACAGATTCACCAGCAGCGACATCAGCACCGCGCTCAGTACCGATAGCAGCAGCGCAGCAGCAAAACTCGCCCAATCAAACCGGCCAACCGCCGGCAGAATCTTGCGCAGCGGCTTCACCAGCCAGTCCGTCAGCGCAAGAATGAACTGCCCAAGCGGGTTTGCCAGCGGCACGCGGGTGAAATTCATGTAGCAGCGCAGCAGTGCCGCGCCCACCAGCAGGCCAAAGACGATATTGAGCAGGAAAACAGCGATTTGCGTGAACATGGGGCCGCAAACAAAGGTGTGGTGGCCCCATTATCCCAAGAAATCGGCCGCTGTCCTGCTCTTGCCATTCATCAAGGTGTTACGGTGCCGTGCACAGACAATGCGTAAACGCCTGCAGCGGCTTGCTGCCGGACAGCGCAGGGTTGGCCAGTTGCGCCAGAAAGCCCAGCTCTTTGCCCACCTCGGCTGCGGCGCCTACCGGCAAACCTGCATGCGCAAGCTGCTCGGAGAGTTGCGCGCCGACGATCTGCGCTACCGCGCCGCCAAACTGCGCCAGCAGGCGTTCAAACTTGCCGGGTTCTTGCTCGATGTATTGCACGCGCGTCTCTTTAACGTCCAGCTTGGCCAGTTGCGCGGCGGCGGTAATGGCATCGCCAAAGCCGCCGGTCTTGTCCAGCAGGCCGCGCTCCTTGGCCTGCGCGCCAGTCCAGACGCGGCCTTGCGCCAGCGCGTCGATTTTCTCCGGCGTGGTCTTGCGGGCGGCGGCCACGCGCGTGGTGAAGTCCGCATAGATATGGTTGATCGCCGTTTGCACCACTTGCGCAAAGCGCGGGTCAAGCGCGCGGCGCGGATCGTACGCGCCGGCCAACCAGGTGGTGCCAAAGCCGGCGGAATTCACGCCAACTTTCTCCAGCGCTTTTTCTGCGGTGGGCAACATGCCAAACACGCCAATCGAGCCGGTGATGGTGCTGGGGTCGGCCCACACTTCGTCGGCAGACATGCTGATCCAGTACCCGCCGGACGCGGCTACATCGCCCATCGACACCACCACCGGTTTGCCGGCCGCGCGGGTGAGTTCCAATTCGCGGCGGATCAGCTCTGAGG
>JBJOQV010000066.1:0-3150 GCA_046049785.1 Pseudomonadota bacterium | reverse complement strand
CACGGACATTGAGGTTTTTGCACCGCACACACCTGCATTGGCTGCGTGTAAACCCGACCTCGCGCTAACCCGCAAGGGCGCATCCGCATGGCGCGCCATCTAGGCGACTCCTACGATCTCTTATTACTCGGGAGGCACCATGCATAACGATGCAAGCATCTACGACCTGAAGCCATGGGTCGGCGCCTATGGCGACAAAATTCAGAGCCAGCTTGAGCCGCTTGCATATTCCAGTTTGCCGCACCTGGTGTATAGCGCCAGCCGCAGCTACGCCGATCAAGTGGCCTTTACCGCCGTGGTGCCCAATGGCATGAACGGCTCGCTCACCTACGCGCAGATTGCCCGTATGTCCGACGCGTTTGCCGCCTACCTGCGTGAAGAACTCAAGCTGCCCGCCGGCACGCGCGTGGCGCTGCAACTGCCCAACGGCTTGGCGTATCCGATTGCGGCATTTGGTGTGCTCAAGGCCGGCTGCGTGCTGGTGAACACCAATCCGCTGTACACACCGTCTGAAATGGCGCACCAGTTCAACGATTCCGGCGCGCAAGTGCTGGTGGTGGTGGAGATGTTTGCCGACAAAGTGGGCGAGATCCTGGCCAAGACCGGCATCAAGCACGTGATCGTGGCGTCGGTGCCAGAGCTGTTCCCGGCGGTTCCGCGCGGCATTGTGCGCGCCGTGCAGCGCTATTGGAACAAGGTGTTGCCGCCCATCAACTTTGCGCACACACGCTTTGCTGTTGTGCTGGCCAAGGGTGAAGAGATTCTGAACCGTGGCATCAAGGTTGAGAGTTATTGGCGCGACCTGCGCGCAGATGCCATTGCCTGCCTGCAATACACCGGCGGCACCACTGGCGTATCCAAAGGCGCGGTGCTCACGCATGGCAATTTGCTCGCCAATGTGGCACAAACGCTCGCCATGGGCGGCAGCCATATCGATGAAGGCAAAGAGTGCGTGCTGACCGCGCTGCCGCTGTATCACATCTTTGCGTTCACGGTGAACCTGCTGTCGTTCTATAGCGTGGGCGCGCGCAACGTGCTGATTCCCAGCCCGCGGCCGGTGCAGAACCTGCAGCGCGCGATCGAAAACACGCCGATCACGTGGATTTCCGGCGTGAACACGCTGTTCAACGCGCTGCTCAATGAAGAATGGTTTGTTGCGTATCCGCCCAAACAACTGAAAACTTCGCTCGCCGGTGGTACGGCATTGCACGCGGCTGTGGCGCAGCGTTGGCAGCAAGTGACGGGCACGCGCATTGCAGAAGGATTTGGGCTGACCGAATCATCGCCAGTGGTGTGCTTTAACCCGCTGACCGCGGATCCCAAGGCGGATTCCATTGGCATTCCGGTGCCCGGCACGGACGTAGCACTGGTAGACGATGAAGGCCGGCCGGTTGCGCAGGGCGAGCCCGGCGAGCTGATCGTGCGCGGCCCGCAGGTAATGCAGGGCTACTACAACCGCGTGGATGAAACGGCCAAGACTATCAAGAACGGTTGGCTCTACACCGGTGACGTAGCGGTAATGGACGCGCAGGGTTACTTCAAGATTGTGGACCGCAAAAAAGACATGGTGCTGGTGAGCGGGTTCAATGTGTATCCCAACGAGGTGGAAGATGCGCTCGCCAAGCTGGATGATATCGTGGAAGCCGCTGTAGTCGGCATCCCCGATGAAAAAAGCGGCGAGGCCGTGCGCGCCTATGTTGTCAAGCGCGAGGGCGCCACGATTTCGCAGGCGGACGTGATCAAACACTGCAAAACGCTGCTGACGGATTACAAGGTGCCTAAATCGATTGTGTTTCGAGACGAGCTGCCCAAAACGCCGGTGGGCAAAGTGTTGCGCAAGGCTTTAAAAGCTGAGGTGAAGGCCGAGTTCAATCTGAAGAAGGCGGCCTAAACCATGTTGACCGAACTCGAAACCAAAATGCTGGGTGTGATGATGATGGTCATCATGCTGGGCATGGGTGCATCGCTGACCTTCCGCGATTTTCTGATTGCCTTTCGCAAGCCGCAAGGCGTGGGCGTGGGGCTGATCTGCCAGTACGGCATCATGCCGTTTTTGGGCTATGCGCTGGCAATGGTGCTGGGGTTGCCGCCGGCACTGGCCATCGGCCTGATTCTGATGGGATGCATGCCGGGTGGCACCACCTCCAACATCTTCACCTATTTTTCCAAGGGCGCGCTTGCGCTATCGATCATGATGACCAGCGTTTCCACGCTGATCGCGGTGGTGGCCGTTCCGCTGTTGATCGAGTTCTACTCCGGCCTTGCAGGCATTAGCGGGGAGTACAAGATTCCTGCGGCCAATGTGTTCCAGGTACTCGTCATTCTCCTGGTGCCCACCGTCATCGGCATGGTGCTGCGCAAGGTGAACCCGAATGTGGGTGCGACGATTGAATTGATCGGCTCGCTGCTCGGTGTTTTTGTGATCCTGTTCCTGATCGTGAGCTGGGTGCCGCGCAATTACCAGCTGCTGCTCACCACGCCCTGGTATGTGTACTTTGCCGCGGTCGGTTTGGGGCTGATCGGTATGCTGATGGGCTACTGGCTCGCCCGCGGGCTCAAGCAGGACACCAACCGCGCGCGCACGATTTCGCTGGAGACCGGCATCCAAAACGGCCCGCTTGCAGTGCTGATTGTCACGCTCACCTTTACCGGCACCATGCAGCAAGAAGTGCTGCTGATCCCGGTACTCTACTCGCTGTTTATTGTGCTGACCTCAAGCGCCATTACCTTCTGGTATCGCAGCAGCGCAACCCGTGAAGCGCTAGCGCGTGATCGTGCCAAGGTTGGCGCAGGCATGGCGGCGGCCTAGGCAAGCTACGGTTCACGGCCGGTTGCGACCGGCCGTGCCGGATCTGCGCACCACTCGCTCCACGAGCCGGGATACAGCGTCGATAGCGGCAGCCGCGCAATCTCCATCGCCAAAATATTGTGGCACGCGGTCGCGCCGCTGCCGCATTGTTGCACTACATGTGCAGGATCATCCAGCAGGCCAAGAAACTCCGCCTGCAGTTGGCCGGCTTCTTTAAAGCGGCCATCTGCCTGCAGGTTGTCTTTGAAAAAGCGGTTGATCGCACCGGGAATATGGCCCGCCACCGGGTCGATCATCTCCTGCTCGCCGGCGTAGCGCTCCGGCGCGCGCGCGTCGATAAG
>JBJOQV010000065.1:0-3812 GCA_046049785.1 Pseudomonadota bacterium | reverse complement strand
CTGGATGTGGTGCTCGTGCGCAAATTGTGCGCACCGCGCGATCCAGAACTGGCGATCGGCGCGATTGATGAATCCGGCTGGATGCATGTGAGCGATGACGCCGTGCTGGCGGGCGTGACGGCAGACTACCTTGAACAGGAAAGAACGCGGCAATTGAAGCTGCTTCTGGAGCGGCGCCGGCAGTACACCGAACAATCGCCGCCGATTGACCCTGCCGGGCGCATCACGATCGTGGTCGACGATGGCCTGGCTACGGGCGAGACAATGGCAGCGGCGCTGCACGCGGTTCGCGAAAAAGGCCCGCTGCGTTTGATCTGCGCGGTGCCGGTCGCGGCGCGCGAGGGGCTTGATCATGTCTCACGCCATGCCGATGAAGTGGTGTGCCTGCAAACGCCGGCGTATTTTGGCGCGGTGGGCCAGTTCTACACCGTGTTTGAGCAAGTAGAGGACGACGCGGTTATCAACATGCTGCGGGCACACCGCGCGCTGCACAGCAAGGGCTTTACCCGTCCTGCTTCGTGATCTGCGCTGCGATGCTGCAGCGCGATTTGCTTGAGCTTGCGGCCCTGCAGCGCCTACTATCGGCGCACAATTCAATTGATCGAGGAGACATCAATGCACCGCTTTCCCTTGCGCGCCGTGCGCTTGCTTCAAACACTATGGATTGCAGCTGCGCTTGCGGCTGGCCTCACGCATGCGCAGGAGTCTCTGTTGACCGAGAAGAAAGTGTTCGAACTGCCCAGCTACGCCACTTTCAGCGGCAAGGCCATCAGGAATGTGCGCGTAGGCTACGAAACCTACGGCAAGCTCAATGCAGCGGGCGACAACGCTATTTTTGTGGCGCATTTTTATTCCGGCACTTCACACGCGGCAGGCAAATACAAACCGGGCGATGCTGCCGCCGGCTATTGGGATTCCATCATCGGCCCCGGCAAGCCAATCGATACCAACCGCTTCTTTGTTGTTTCGGCAGACACGCTTTCCAATCTCAACACCAAAGATCCGAATGTCACCACCACCGGCCCATCCTCGGTCAATCCTGATACCGGCAAGCCGTACGGCATGAGCTTCCCGGTGATTGCCATGCGCGATTCGGTGCGCGTGCACAAGGCGCTGGTGGATTCGCTGGGCATTAAAAAACTCTACGCGGTGGCGGGCGCATCTGGCGGATCAGTTCAGGCAGTGGAATGGGCGGTGCTGTATCCGGATTTTGTCGAGCGCGCGATTGCGGTGATCAGCCCCGGACTATCGATCTCGCCGTGGGCCATTGGCCTGCTGGAAGCATGGGTAGCGCCGATCAAGCAAGACCCGAAATGGAACGGCGGTGATTACTACGGCAAAGAAGAGCCCCTCGATGGCATTGCGCAAGCGCTCAAACTTGTCACCATCACGGCGCGCCACTGGGGCTGGGCGGAAAGGACTTTTGGCTACAAGCCGGCCGATGCAGCGAAAAATCCGGCCGATGCGATCGGCAATCAGTTTGCGATTGAAGACACAATCACCAAAGCCGGCATCGCACGCGCCAAAACTACCGATGCGAACAACAAGATCTATATGGCAAAGGCCAATCAACTCTTCAATGTGGAAGATGATGCCGCCAAGATCAAGGCGAAGATGCTGTTTGTTCCGGCCAAGAGCGATTTGATTTTTCCGCCCGAAATGTCGCGCAAAGCGGCGGACAAATTGCGCGGCCTGGGCAAGAACGCCGAGGTGTTTGAGATCGAAGGCGACGGCGGCCACCTGGATGGCGTGCTGGCCATTGCCAAAGCCGGCGAGGCGATCCGGACGTTCTTGGCCAAATAGCTTAAAGACTCTACGCATATTTCATGCGCTTTTTGGGGCATTTTTGCCTCAAAAAGCGCATGGATATTGCGTACTAGGTATACGATTCTTGCTGCGCTGCACTGTATTGCACTGCGCTGATCGCATACAGTGCGTGCCGGGCGAGCGGGTGGCCGGCCAGGCGCGGATGGTCAAAGTCTTGCTCATGCTGCATGCCCAGGCGCTCCATGACATGCCGCGAGCGCATGTTTTCTACTGCAGTGAACGACACCACGCGGTCAAGCTTGAGCTGCGTAAACGCAAAACGCAGTGCAAGATGCGCACCTTCAGTGGCATAGCCGTGGCCCCAGGCCGCTTGCGCCAAGCGCCAGCCTACTTCCACCGCGGGCGTGAAACTGGCCTCAAACGGCACATTGGATAGACCCACAAATCCGGCAAACTCCATCTCCGGCACCTGCAGTGCCCACCAGCCCCAGCGTTGCGCCACGGTGGTGGCGCGAATGCGCTGTGCCACGGCATCACTTTCCTGGCGCGTGAGCGTGGCGACAAAGTAGCGCATCACTTCCGGGTCGGCGTTCATGGCCGCAAAGGCGGGCAGGTCTTCGTCGCGCCAGGGCCGCAGCAATACGCGCGCACCTGTTAGTGATAGTTGTTCCATGTGTTCGTTTTACCAATAAACTGCTGCCGCTGTCTGCCGCACTTTCGCTAACATCATCAAAACAATGCAACACCAGGGGACATCATGCTGACCAAATCGATTCGCTATCTAGCACAGTGTTTGCTGTGGGTATTGGCTGCTTTGCCGCTCGCGGCTCAAGCGCAAGGCGCGTGGCCACAAAAGCCGGTCAAGATCGTGATTGGCTTTCCGGCCGGCGGACCGCTGGATGCGCATGCGCGGCTGTGGTCTGAGCAGCTCTCAAAGATTCTTGGTCAGCCGGTGCTGATTGATTACAAGGCTGGCGCCGGCGGCAGCATTGGCGCGGAGTTTGTGGCCAAGAGCGCGCCGGATGGCTACACGCTACTGCTGGCCAACACCGGCACGATGGTCATCAACCCCGCGCTGTACACCAAGCTGCCCTATGACATGGGCAAAGACTTCACACCGGTTGCGCGCACGGCAGAGCAGCCGCTGGCGCTGGTGGTGCACCCCAGCGTGCCTGCCAGCAATCTGAAAGAGTTCATTGCCTACGCCAAGAGCAAGCCCGGCCAGCTCAACTATGGCAGCGCGGGCAATGGCGGCATCAGTCATTTGGTGCCGGAAATGTTCAAGCAGGCCACCGGGATTTTCATGGTGCACATTCCGTACCGTGGCAGCGCGCCGGCGTTTACCGATTTGATGGGCGGGCAGGTGCAGTTCATGGCCGAGAGCATTCCGCAGGCGGCGCAATACGCCAAGCAGGGCCGCGTCAAAGCGCTGGCAGTGACAAGCGCCAAGCGCAACCAGGCCTTGCCGGATACACCTACAGTGGTGGAACAAGGCGTAAGAGATTTTGTAGTGGATGGCTTTTACGGAGTGCTGGCGCCGGCCGGAACGCCCAAGGACGTCGTGGCCAAGCTGGGCGCCGCATTTAAGCAAGTGCTGGAATCTGCCGAGGTCAAAAACAAAATGATCGCGCAAGGCGCAGACCCGGATTTTCTCGGCCCGGAGGCGTTTGGCAAATTCATCGCCGACGAGCTGCCCAAGTGGGCCAAGGCGGTCAAGGCGAGTGGCGCAAAGCTGGATTGAAAGCACGCGTGTGCCTGCTGCATTTGCGGTAGGCGCAGATGCTCAGCAGTTCACAAACGCACTGCAGCGTGCATTTTTGCGACGCGCGCCATCACTTTTAGAGGGTAAGCGGCGCATCCGGGCAGCGCAGTTGCGGCGCGCACACGGCACAATAAGGCAGTGTTCTTGCTGCGCTTCTTACCGTGAATTTCGTATTCGTACTTTCGATCATTGTGCTCGCGGGCATCGCGGGCGCGGCCTGGGTGATGCGGCGGCGCGAACTTGCGCTGCAGGCGCAGCTGCGCGAAGCGGCGCTGTTTGATGC
>JBJOQV010000064.1:0-7197 GCA_046049785.1 Pseudomonadota bacterium | reverse complement strand
TACCTTGCCAAGCTGGTGAAGCTGGGTGAATCGGTGGCCATCTGCGAGCAGATTGGCGACCCGGCCACGAGCAAAGGCCCGGTTGAACGTAAAGTCGTGCGGGTGGTCACACCCGGCACGGTGACAGACGCTGGTGTGCTGGCCGACCGCGCAGATGCCTGGCTGGTGGCGCGTGCAACTGCCAAAGGCCAGGCAGGCATTGCATGGCTTAACCTGGCCAGCGGCGCCTTGATTCTGGCCGAGATGCCGGCAACACATGCCGCGCTGGCACTCACGCGCCGGCCCGCCGCAGAGCTGCTCGCGCAGGACGATGAGCCAGATGCCACCACGCCCCTGCCCGCTTGGCATTTTGATGTAGCCACGGGCCGAACGCGCTTGCAAACGCAATTGGGCGTAACCACGCTGCAAGGTTTTGGCGCGCACGCACTCACGCTTGCGCTGGGCGCGGCGGGCGCAGTGCTCAATTACGCGCAGCGCATGCACGGCAGGGCGCTGTCGCATGTGCAAAGCGTGCTCGTCGAATTAGAAAGCGACTTTGTGGTGCTGGACGAAGCCACGCGCCGCAATCTTGAACTGACCGAAACGCTGCGGGGCGAGGCTGCGCCCACGCTGCTTTCAACGCTGGACGCTTGCGCCACCACAATGGGTAGCCGCTTGATGCGCGCCTGGCTCACTGCGCCGCTGCGCGATGCGGCGCAGGCCAGCGCGCGGCGCGATGCCGTGACCGATTTGCGTGAGCGTGCGGATGCCACCGCCGCCCTTAGAAACCTGCCCGATATTGAACGGATTGCCACACGCATTGCGCTTGGCACCGTCAAACCCAAAGAACTGGCGGCGCTGCGCAATTGCCTCAGCGCCCTACCGGCACTAGCAGGCGCGGTGAACGGATGCACCGCGCCCCTGCTGCAAAACCTCGCATCCCAACTGCGTACTCCGCAAGGCATCGATCAACTGCTCGCCAAAGTCGCCACCGAACCCGCTGCACTCGTGCGCGAAGGCGGCGTGATCGCAGCTGGCGTGGATGCAGAGCTGGATGAACTGCGCGGCTTGCAAGAAAACGCCGGCGGCTATCTGCTGGAACTTGAGGCGCGTGAACGCGCACGCACCGGCATTGCCAACCTGCGGGTGGAATACAACCGCGTGCATGGCTTTTATATCGAAGTGACGCAAAGCATGCTGGATAAGGTGCCGGACGATTACCGCCGCCGCCAGACGCTCAAGAACGCAGAGCGCTACATCACGCCCGAGCTCAAGGCGTTTGAAGACAAGGCGCTGTCTGCCAAAGACCGCGCGCTGGCACGCGAAAAGCTGCTGTTCGATCAATTGCTCGCAGACCTCTCACCGCTGATGCCCGCGCTTCTCATCGTTGCGCGTGCCGTGGCGCAGATTGATGTGCTCGCGGCCTGGGCGCTAGTGGCGCAGCAAGGCAACTGGTGCGCGCCGCAGCTTGCGCAAAGCGCGGGCGTGCAGATCTCGGCCGGCCGCCACCCAGTGGTGGAGCCGCGCGTGGAACGCTTTACACCGAACGATTGCATGCTCGCGCCGGAGCGGCAGATGCTCGTCATCACCGGCCCCAACATGGGCGGTAAGTCCACCTATATGCGGCAGGTGGCGCTGATCGCCCTGCTTGCGTGGTGCGGCTGCCACGTGCCCGCGCAGGCTGCCAGCGTTGGCGCGATTGACCGCATTTTCACCCGCATCGGCTCGAGCGACGATCTTGCCGGCGGCCGCTCCACCTTCATGGTGGAAATGACCGAGGCCGCCGTCATTCTCAACGCCGCCACGCCAAATTCGCTCGTGCTGATGGACGAAATCGGCCGCGGCACCAGCACGTTTGACGGCCTGTCACTAGCCTGGGCGATTGCCCGCGCGCTGGCTATGCACAACCGCGCGCTGACGCTGTTTTCCACCCACTACTTTGAACTCACACAGCTCGCGCGTGAGCTGCCCGCCACCGTCAACGTGCATCTGGCCGCGGTGGAACACAATCACGGCGTAGTGTTTCTGCATGAAGTGCGCGAAGGCCCGGCCAATCAAAGCTACGGTATTGCAGTGGCCAAACTCGCCGGCGTGCCTGCCAGCGTGGTGAAAGCCGCGCGCGCCCGGCTGCAGCAACTGGAAGCCGGCGGCGTCGCACAAACCGATCAAATGGATTTGTTTTCGCGCCCCATGGTGGTCGCCGCGCAGGAAGATACGCAAGAGGCCGCAGCTGCCGATGCTGCCATCGCGCTGCTTACAGCACTGCAAACACTGGATGTAGACAGCTTGAGTCCGAAGCAGGCGCTGGATTGGTTGTATCAGGCGAAGACTAAGCAGAATTCAACTTAGAGTACGCAGTATCCATGCGGGTTTTGAGGCAAAATTGCTTGGAAAAGCGCATGTATATTGCGTAGAAGCACTCTAAAACACAATAGATCTCACATGAACCGCCGCACCAAAGACTCTGCCACGCACACGGGTTTTTCGCTGCCTTCGCGCTCAATCGTTACTTCCCAGACCATCTGCGCGCCGTTGTCCGGTAGCGGCTCAAAGCTTTGCAGTTTGAAGTGGCCGCGCAGCTTTGAACCGCTCGGCACGGGCGCGGGAAAGCGCACTTTGTTCAGGCCGTAGTTGATGCCCATGCGGGTGCCGGCAATTTCAAAGGCGGATTCATACAGCTTGGAGATCAAGGACAGCGTAAGAAAGCCGTGCGCAATGGTGGTGCCAAACGGCCCGGCGGCGGCGCGGGCGGCATCTACGTGAATCCACTGCGCATCACCGGTGGCCTGGGCAAATTGGTCGATCATGGCCTGCGTGACTACGATCCAATCGCTCGTGCCTACGTTCTGGCCTACGCAGCCTGCCACCTCGCTTAACCCTTGAAATACCCGCATGAATCACCCCGATGTCATTGTTGATTTGTCGCTACACGGCTATCCTACCGCCGCCGCCCCTGTTTTCGTGGAGAACGAATGCCCAATCTTGCCGCTTTTCTGGCCGCCCATGAGGACGAGCCGCAGCGGCCAGTTTTTCGCGAGATGGCAGGAGCGCACAGCCAGCGGTCGTCGCTAGGTGAACTGGCGGAGCATGCCACGCGCTGGCAGGCGGCGTTCTCAGGCGCCGGGCTTGTGCAAGGCGACCGCATTGCCATCAGTGCGCGCAACAGCCTGCAGTGGTTGGCCATTGATCTGGCGGCGCTGGGTCTAGGCCTTGTCACAGTGCCGCTCGATCCGCAGGCCAGCGCGCGGTTTGCCGCAGCGGCTATTGCGCACAGCGGCGCCAATTTGCTGCTGATTGATTCTGCCGGGCGCGCCAGCCAAATTTTGGCCGCAGGGCCGCCGATTACACGCATTGTGGTGCTGCGCACGCTGCAGCATGGCCGCGAACGTCTTACCTCGCTGGAAGACTTTCTGCCTGAATCCGCCGATGCCGCCTTTCAGGTGACCGAGCTGGAAGAAGACACGCTGGCCACGCTGAGCTATCAGCGCGTTGGGCAGGACGGCATCCGCGGCCTGATGCTCACGCACAACAACCTGCTTGCCGCGGTGCATGCGCAGCAAACCGCAAACCTAGTGAATAGCGGCGAGGTGGTGCTGGCTGGCGGTGCCTACAGCGAGCTATTTCATCGCGTGACCGGGCTCTATCTGCCACTGGCCTGTGGCGCGCAGATCGCCTGCCCCAGCGCCGGCATGGATCTGGGGCATGCAATGCAGCAGCTCAAGCCGGATGTGCTGCTCACGCGTCAAGACCAATTGCAACGCGTTGCTGCAATGGCGCGCGCGCCGCTTGAAGCCGAAAGCGCGCGGCTGATTCCACTGACCAAAGCGCTGGACGTGGGCTGGCAGGTTGCCCAAGGCAGCGCGGGCTGGCTTGACCGCACACTGCACAGTGTGCAGGGCGCACGCCTTGCGCAGGCCTTGCACCAAACAACCGGTGGACACCTTACGCGCATCATTGCCGCGGAACCGGGCGCACCTGCGCCGGCTACACGCCAGTTGACCGCGCAAGGTGTCACAGTACTAACGGCCTTCAGTCTGGCCGCCACCAGCGGCCTTGTCAGCGTGAATACGCCCGGCGAGATTCGCGCTGAATCTTGCGGCCTGCCGCTGCCGGGGCTTGAAGCGCGCATCAGCGACACCGGTGAACTGCTCCTACGCGGCCTGACGTTGGCCTTGGGATACTGGAACGACCCCAGCTCTACAGAACGTGACTTTGAGGCCGAAGGCTGGCTGCACACCGGGCACCGCGCCCGCCTTGTAGACGGGCACATTATGATTGAGGGCTTTTTGGCCGACGTGACGCCGCAAGACACGCAGCAGATACCCGTCGTCCAAGACCTTTCCATGACCCACAGCACGCTGCCCGGATAATCGATGCGCAAAGGTTTTTACACAATTATGTCGGCGCAGTTTTTCTCGTCGCTGGCAGACAACGCATTGTTCGTGGCGGCCATTGAGCTGCTGCGCACCTCCGGCGCACCGGAATGGCAGCGCGCCGCGCTGGTACCCATGTTTGCGCTGTTCTACGTGGTGCTCGCGCCATTTGTGGGGGCGTTTGCCGATTATCTGCCCAAGGGCAGAGTGATGTTTCTGTCCAATTCCATCAAAGTGGTGGGCTGCCTGCTGATGCTGTTTGGCACGCATCCGCTCATGGCCTACGCGGTGGTGGGGCTGGGCGCAGCAGCCTACTCGCCAGCCAAATACGGCATTCTCACTGAACTGCTGCCGCCTTCGCAACTGGTCAAGGCCAATGGCTGGATTGAAGGCCTGACCATTGGCTCGATCATTTTGGGTGTGCTGCTGGGCGGCCAACTGGTGGGGCGTACGCTTTCACACTTTTTGCTCGGCGTTGACATTCCTGGGCTCGATACCAACGTCGATACTCCGCCAGAAGCCGCCATTGCCGCGCTGATCATCGTGTACATCATCGCTGCAGTGTTCAACCTGTACATTCCGCGTACGGATGCACCGCTGCAGGCGTTTCCCGACAGCCTGTCCAAATGCGTGCGCGAGTTTATGGACTGCAATTCCAGCCTGTGGCGTGACAAGCTCGGGCAGATTTCGCTGGCGACCACCACGCTGTTCTGGGGCGTTTCAGGCAATCTACGCTATATCGTCCTGGCCTGGGCCGCGGCCGCGCTGGGCTATGGCACCACACAGGCTTCCGCGCTAGTGGGTGTAGTGGCGCTTGGCACAGCGGTGGGCGCAGTCGTAGCCTCTGCCTACATGCGCCTTGACCTCGCCACGCGCATCATTCCGCTTGGCGTGGGCATGGGCCTGCTGGTCATCTGCATGATTTTCATCAGCAACGTATGGGTTGCCGCGCCCTTTTTGATTTTGCTGGGCGCGATTGGCGGCTTTCTGGTGGTGCCAATGAATGCTCTGTTGCAACACCGCGGCCACAATTTAATGGGTGCAGGCCGGTCGATCGCGGTGCAAAACTTCAACGAGCAGGCCTGCATCCTGGGGCTTGGTGCGTTCTATACAGCGCTGACCAAGTTTGGTTTGTCGGCCTTTGGTGCCATCACTATGTTTGGCTTGGTCGTCACGATCACGATGTGGCTGATCGGGCGCTGGCACCGCCATAACGAGATCTACCACACCGATGAACTGAACCGCTTGCTCGATATCGCGCGGTCGGATAAGCACTAAAACAACCTGCGAACCCACCCGTTCGGGCTGAGCCTGTCCAAGCCCATTTGCTAGCGTTGCCTGATCGAACCTTTTGTAAATGCGTTTCGACAGGCTCAACGCGAACGGGATTTAGCAGCTCTTCCTTAGCCTAGCGGGTTTACCGCGCTCAAAGCCAGCTGCAAATCGGCCCAGCTTTTGGCCTTTTCAGGCAGATTGCGCAGCAGGTATGCGGGGTGATAGCTCACCACCGCAGGCACCGCGGTCTCACCGCTTTTGACCGAATGAAACCGCCCGCGAAGGCTGGCAATGGACGCATCGGTTGCAAGCAGCGATTGCGCGGCAAAGCGCCCCAGTATCAGGATGAGTTGCGGCTTGAGCAGCGCAATCTGGCGCTGCAAATATGGCGCGCACTGCGCCACTTCGCCCGGTTCGGGATTGCGGTTGCCAGGTGGGCGGCACTTGAGCACATTGGCGATATACACCTGCTCACGCGCAACGCCAACGGCAGCCAGCATATTGCTCAGCAAGCGGCCAGCCTGCCCGACAAACGGCTCGCCGCGCGCGTCTTCTTCCGCGCCCGGCGCCTCGCCCACGATCATCCAGCGCGCGCTGGTGCTGCCCACGCCAAACACGGTCTGCGTCCGGCTTTTGCACAGGCCGCAGCGCGTGCATGCGGCAACGCTGGCCTCAAGCTGCGCCCAGTCCATGGACTCAATACTGCCCGGCACTGCCAAGTCTTGCTGTGGCTCAATTACGGGCACGGCGGATACGCGCGCCAAATCCGCCGCAGGCACCTTGCCGCGCAATTGCCAGACCGGTATGTCCAGCGCCTGCAGCACCACGCTTTTACGAGCTTGCATGACTGTCCGCCCGCATATTTGTTGGTCGCACCGGCGCAACCGCTTTACGCATCACAATCGCGTCTTCGCGCCCTGAAGCCGCCGGGTAGTAGCCCCGCCGCACACCGATGGCGGCAAAGCCAAGATGCTCGTAAATGCTGCGTGCACGCTGGTTGCTCGGGCGCACCTCCAGCAGCACGCCACTGCAGCGGTCGCGCACGGCAATATCTTCAACCCACGCCAGCAATTGATGCGACAAGCCGCGCCGCTGAAACTGCGGCGCGACCGTGATATTGAGCAAATGCAGATCATCGACTGCATTCATCACGATCACATAGCCGGCAATCGCGCCATCCCACTCCAACACAGCACATCCATATCCGGCGGCAAGTGAATCGGCAAAATTTCCCTGCGTCCACGGAAATGGATAGGCACTGACTTCTATGTGCGTGACGGCGGCCACATCGGCCGCAGTCATGACCCGCAGGTGTAGCGCGCTCATGCTGCCTGCCCCACCAACGCGCGCTGCGCGATCGTCAGCGCAACATCGTTGCGCACATAGAGCGGCTGGCAATCCTCTGGCCGATAATCGCCGCCCGGCAAGAAACGGTTAAGTGCAATGCTGGCCACATGCCGCGCGTGCGGAATCGCCTCAATCACCGGCACGCCAAGCGGCTGGATGTGCGCTGCATATTCACCCAAGCTGTAACCTGCGAGAACGTCAACTGGGCCGTCCAACCAGTCTT
>JBJOQV010000063.1:0-2835 GCA_046049785.1 Pseudomonadota bacterium | reverse complement strand
CCGTTTTGCCGTTCACGTTGATCAGCATGCCTTTGCCTGGCACAGAGTCAACGTTGACGAGATCACCTTTTTTCAGGCCCGGCAGGGCGCCAAACACAGAACCAAGCTGTACCAGCGCCATGCCCTGTTTTTGAATTTCTTCTTTGCTGGCATTTTCGCGGATGCCTTTCAAAAATGCATCGCCAAATTCTTTGCTACTCAGGTCCCGCAGCATGATCAGCGCCATGCGCTTGGCGCCTTTTTGACCAATCACATCCTTGGGCTCAGCGGCTTTGCGCGGCAGATACAGCCCGGCTACGTAGACTTTAAAGATCGCGCGTGTGCGTACACCCGCGCCGTTGAGCGTGAGGTTTTGGCCTGCGACCAAGGTGGTCTCGGGCAGGTTAAAGCCCTCCACTTCAGCCGCGCTGCTTGTAGCGGCGGCGAGTAAGCCCAGCAGGAGGGCAGCGATCCAGCGTTTCATGTTGTCTCCTATTAGATTTTTGACTATTGAATTTTAGGTGCGTAAAACCTTAGAACCACCGTTTGTTGAGATTTTGCCACTCGAGG
The DNA here is from genome assembly GCA_046049785.1 of Pseudomonadota bacterium. Lineage (GTDB taxonomy): Bacteria > Pseudomonadota > Gammaproteobacteria > Burkholderiales > Burkholderiaceae_C > JBJOQV01. Next base: position 2,286 of record JBJOQV010000063.1, on the reverse strand, counting down.
GGTGGCTCAGAACACACACTGGCGAGCGTGTCAACGCGCCAGCCAGTCAAGCGTTGCGCCACGCAGAACCAATGCGGGCAGCGCCAGTCTTACAAGCGCAGCGCAGCAAAGCAGAATCGGTGAAGCGCATTCTGAAGGGCCAACCGATGCGAGCTTTGCGCAGTGCCCGTAACCGAATGTGGCCCAACAAGTAAGCATTTTGTCCGACACCCGACCAAAGTTGCGCGCGGGTAAGCTGCACTGGATGATGCATCCAAGGGCAAATCCCGGGCGTATCATAAGTAGCGCGGAAAAACCCTGCGTAAATCCAGACCCCGTGCGATTTCGGGCGCCAATCACTCTGAACACCAGGAACGGCTGATGAACTATCCAGAGCGCCTGCAACCGCTGCCTCATCTGAATCAAACCGCCTCGCGTGCGCCCGCATTTCGCCAGTTGTACCGCGAAGATGCAGCCGCCACCCGCGCGGAATTGCTGGAAGGGCTTGTGGCCGGCAAGGCGCATGTCGCGCCTAAATTCTTTTATGACGCGCTCGGTTCGCGCCTGTTTGAAGCCATTACAGAATTGCCCGAGTACTACCCAACCCGCGTCGAGGCGCAAATTTTTGGGCAGCGCGAGGATGAAATCGCCCGCGCACTGGGCAAGCGCATCACCCTGATTGATCTGGGCGCAGGCAACTGCGCAAAAGCCGCCAGGCTTTTTCCGAGTTTGCAGCCGGTGCAGTATGTGGCGGTGGACATCTCGGTTGATTTTCTGCAGCAGGCGCTGGACGGTTTGCAGCGGCAGTTTCCTGCCACCGACATGCTGGGCGTAGGCATGGATTTTTCTGCCAGCCTGCAGTTACCGCGCGATGTGCGCCTTGAGAAGCGAGTGTTTTTCTACCCTGGCTCGTCGATCGGTAACTTTGAGCCGGTGGTCGCCCGCCGGCTGCTCGGGCAGATGGCAACGCAGGCGGGGCAGGGCGGCGCGCTGCTGATCGGGATTGACCTAGTCAAACCGCTGGATGTGCTGGTACCCGCGTATGACGATGCGCTGGGCGTGACCGCGGCCTTCAATCTCAACCTGCTTTTGCATCTGAACCGGCTGATCGGCAGCGATTTTGCTCTGCAGGATTGGCAGCACGTGGCGCTGTTCAACACGCAAGAAAGCCGGATTGAAATGCATTTGCAAGCGCGCCATGCACTGACCGTGCAGTGGCAGGGCGGCGCGCGGGCGTTTGCGGCCGGCGAGCGCATTCACACCGAGTGCTCATACAAGTACACGCCCGATTCGGCGCGCACCTTGCTTGCAGACAGCGGGTTTGACGTCACGCAGTTCTGGACCGATGCGCAGCAGCAATTTGCTGTGGTGCTTGCGCAGGTGAGGTAAGCGCGTATGGAAACTACTCCTGATCTGGAGCGCGCACTGGCGCACTACGCGCTGATTGCCCACCGGTATGACGATGAGACGCGCAAGATTGTCGCCATTCGCCGTAAAGCCATGGATGCGCTGCAGCTTGCGCCCGGCCAGACCGTGCTGGATGCGGGTTGCGGCACTGGCGCCTGCCTGCCCGAGCTTGCGCGGCGTGTTGGGCCAGGCGGTCTGGTCGTGGGCATAGAGCCGTCAAAACCCTTGCTGGACCAAGCGCGCGAGCGCGCCGGGGCGCTTGCCAACGTGCGGCTTGTGCAGACCACCGCGCAGCAGGCCAGCCTTGCTGCACACATCCCGCTCCCGTTTGACGCGGTGCTGTTTTGCTACACGCATGATCTGCAGCAATCCGAGGAAGCCCTGCAAAATCTGCTGAGCTTTTGCCGCCCCGGCGCGCGCGTGGTGGCCACCGGCACACAATATCTACCGGTCTGGGCGTGGCCGATTCCGCAGATTCAGCGTTTCACACATCGTCACTACATTACCGCGCGCGATACGATGGACCGGCCGTACCGGATTCTGGAGCGCATGCTCACGCGGTTTGAAGCGCGCCGGGTGTTTCCGTGGCATTCTTACCTGGCCGTTGGGTTAAAGCCGTGAGCCTATGAATCAAAGCGTCGCAGACCAAAGCCAGCTGGAGCAAGCCTCGCGGTCGCAGCGCTTTGCGCAGGTGCGTGCGCACACGCTCGCGCTAACGCAAGGCCTGACCGCAGAAGACATGCAAGTGCAGTCCATGCCCGATGCCAGCCCGATCAAATGGCATCTGGCTCACACCACCTGGTTTTTTGAAACGTTTTTGCTGCAGCGCTTTGCGCGCGGTTATCAGGCGCTCAATCCTGCGTATCGCATTCTGTTCAACTCCTACTACATCGGTGTGGG
>JBJOQV010000062.1:0-3153 GCA_046049785.1 Pseudomonadota bacterium | reverse complement strand
GAACTCAAGAAACTGCTGCACAAAGCTCATGTTGTAATCGGAGAACCAGCGGCCGCCGCAATAACCCATAACATCGGTACGCTCCGCGCCGGCTCCTGGTGTGAGCACCGTGTCCGTATTGCTATCAAACAGCGGCACAGCGGGCATTACGCCGCCGGCGTAGGGGTAGTTAGCATCCGAGCTGGCCACGCTGCCGCATGGTGCATGCCGGCGCGAAAAATTGTGGCCCAGCTCGTGCACCATGGTGCGCGACCAGGAGCTGCGGCTCGCATCCCAGCCCAGGCTGCTCAAGCTCGGTGAGTTGGAAGTTACGCCGTTGACGTACCCGATCCCGGCAATTCCGGAGGACACCACCGGCCTTACTAGTCCGTAATAAAGCTTAGTGGGCGCTTCCATCTCACGTAGTTGGTCCAGTTCAGACAACGTGTTTTGCCATTCGGCTTCACTGTCCACACCATCGGTCGTAGCAGCGATAGTGTAAGGCGCGCGGAACGTGACCGTGATTTGGTCGCGCGGAATTGGCAACGCGCGTGACAGCTCGTCCAGCACTTGCGTAGCTGTAGGCATAGTGGGCACGTTGCTGCCGGAAACCAGCGGCACCATCACCACTTCCAGCCGCGTGGCGGAGCCCGTTACTGGCGTGGCCTCTTGTGTGGTCAACAGGCCGGATGCGTTGGCGGGATCGACGTCTACCCGGACTTTCAACCCACTGGCCACCCAGGCGACCGGCAGCGATGCACGGAAGGTTTGCGTCAAGTCATAGCGCATGGCATCTGGCGGCGCGCTGCCTGCGGCCAGTTGCGGCAGCGTGGCCGGGCCGGTCATGTCAACACTGCCCAGCAGCGTTGTGCCGCTGTAAGCCGTGAGCCGTACCGGCGGCGCGTTGCGGCCCGCGGTGGTGGAGGTAACGTAGGCACGCACCCAGGTTTCTTTGCCAAGCGCGAGACGCTGGTACTGGCTGCCCGCGCTTTGCGACTGCACCTGCGCAAACTCAATGCCCGCGATATTCACTGCTGCATTGCAGCCGCTGCCCACCACAAGATTGCCACCGGCAACGCTGGGCTGGGTGCTGGACTGCAGCGTGATCGCGCCGCAGGCCAGACCGCCAGGCGCGGCAAACACAAGCTGAGTCGCGCTGCGCGAGCTGATGACTGCCGCAGCCCCGGCCACGGTGACACCGCTGACTTGATCCAACCCAGCGCCGGAAACGGTCACTGGCGCGCCTGCTGCGGCCACGTTGTACACGGCGGCGCCATCCACAACGATGCGTGGAATAACGGTGAAGTTAGTGGTTGAGCGCACACTCTCTGTCGGGCTTACGGTGAGCGTGATCGGCCCGGAGGTGGCGCCCGCCGGCACAGTCAACGTCATACTGCTTGCAGTTTGAACGGTAATCGCGGCGGTAGTTGTCGTGCCGGTGAAGCTCACACTCGCCACACGGTTAAGACCGCTGCCGCTGATAGTGACATTTGCACCAATTAGTGCAGAAGTCGGTGCAAAGCTGGAAAGAACCACCGGCACAGTGATGGTGATCTGCTGCGCAGAGGTGCGCGCCACATCGTCCATACCCACCAGCGTCAGAAAACCGCTGGCTGCGTTGTTCGGAATCGTCACGGCCAGGCTGGTGGCCGAGCGCGTGCCTCCAATGGGCAAACTCACGCTGCCAAGCTGCACGCTTTTCACTTGATTGAGATTGGTACCTGTGATGGTCAGCGTGTCACCCGCCCGCGCGCTGCTGGGCGACACGGTGGTAATCACAGGTACCGCCATCACCGTCAAATCCGTCGCCGACAACGCCGCGCCGGCCGGGCCGGATACTTCAATCCGCCCGGACGATGCGCCGGCGGGCACGGTCAGTTGCACGCTGGTGGCACTAGGCGGAGTGAACGTTGCTGCCACGCCGGCCACCCGCACCGCCGTCACGCTGGACAACGCAGTGCCGCTCACCGTCACCTGCGCGCCAGCCGCAGCAATGGCGGGCGTAAAGCTGGTGATCACCGGCGCTGCGATAGGCGTTGGATTGGCGCTCGGGCTGGGGCTGGGACTTACGGAAGGTGTACCGCTCGCTGCAACATTGGCAGGCGCATCGCCGCCACCTCCCCCGCCGCATGCCGCCGCGAAAATTACAAGCGCTGCACATGCCGCGTGCTGCGCATGTCGGGTCAACCAATGATGTGTGAGAGCCATGGAAATCCAGATGTTGGCGCATCTCAGAAGATGCATATAAAGCACTAACAGCTTAAAGCAATCTGCCGGCGCCCGTCCCAATTTTGTGACGCAGCGATGTAGCCAATTAGTCCGGCAAACCACAACTTAGTTGCGCAAAATGCCGGGGCGTCAACAAATAAGCGGCCCGCACGCGACGGACGGTTGTCATGGCCGCCTTCTACAATTTGCGCATGGCAATGGTTGCTCTGCATGAGCTAGAGTCCGCAATCAACTGGTGGCGCAGCAAACACCCGGCTTCAGAGCAGGCGCATGCGCTCGCGCCCGAAGTCGCGGCGCTGGCCAAACCGTATGCCGCGCTGATCTGGCAACATGCCGGGAGTATTTCCACCGAACAAATGACCGATGCCGCTATCGACGCGCTGCAACTTTGGCGCGCATCGCAGACCCAGCCCATCTCAGACTAGAACCTATCTCTTATTCAATGACTGAACATTTACACACCGCCGTGCACGGCGGCCTGGCCGTGATTACGCTGAACCGCGCGAGTGCGCTCAATTCACTTTCGCTGCCGATGGTGCGTGCGCTACGCGCGGCGCTGGATGCGTGGCGGATTGACGAAGCCGTGCATGCGGTGTTGATTTGCTCATCGAGTGAACGCGCGTTCTGCGCCGGCGGCGACATCCGCTTTTTCTACGAAACCGCGCGCGGCACCGCGATGCAAGGCGCCGCGCTGCTGGAAGATTTTTTCACCGAGGAATACGCGCTCAATTACGTGATCGCCACCTACCCCAAACCCTACATCGCGCTGATGAACGGCGTGATCATGGGCGGCGGCATGGGCATTGCGGAAACCGGGCGCTTTCGCGTCGTAACAGACAACACCAAAATGGCGATGCCCGAGGTCAATATCGGCCTGTTCCCGGACGTGGGCGGTACTTACTTTTTGTCGCGCGCACCGGGCGAGATCGGCACCTATCTGGGCCT